>JAHBVV010000011.1 GCA_019637335.1 Candidatus Hydrogenedentota bacterium
GTCAGTCCAACGACGGCGGCTACCGAAAACGACGCCCAAGTTGCTAGTCTTTGCGAGCGCTGAAGGTCGAGCATCTTCAGTTCCATCTCGCGCCGGTCAAGATCGTGATACTCGCGGAATAGTCTTTCGGCATCGAGCCGGGCGGACTCAAGCCGAAGTTCATCCTGCGCCCGTGCATCCGGGTCTCCATAGCCGCTGCCAAGTTGGAAAAGTTCGGAGGCAAGATTCGAGGCCAACTAGCTTGCCTCAAGCCATCTCGCTCGTGCTGATTCGGTTGCGCTGCTCGTCATCATTTGATTCATATCGTTACACCATCCATTGTGTTGCCACTCCGTCCAATGAATTGCCACCCATGAGCATTCCCACCCGAAGAAGCAGAGTTCGAAGACAATATCGCCTATATTGTCCGGTCATCGCATTAACCCTGTATACAACTCGACGCTGAATTTGATTCATTTAGAATATCACTCGTCCCGCCCCTCGATCTTCTTCTGCGTCTCTGCGGGCGGCAGGGAATTCTCCTCCGTCACCACGCTCTTTCCGGTTTTTATTCCAATTCGAGCCGCGCCCTTATTTCTCTCGTTACCACGGTCCTCCGTGGTAACGGGATGTTCGTACGCTTCTGCGTACGAAGGCGCGTCGCGAGCACCTTCGTTCATCCAGGGATGCCGGTACGTGCGTTCGCCGCCTGCGATACGCCTGTTCCGCGGTAGCGTAACGGTATGCATTGCCACGGGGACCGTGGTAACGAGGAGAGTCGTGGTTGGCGGTCTGAATCTGGCATTCAAGTTGGGCCATGCGCCAGCCGATTGCCCCAACACAGCGCTCTCCTATTCACTATGCCGCCATGACGGTGTTGCTGGGTTCGGCTTTCGAATCCCAGTCTCCGGCTTAAGCCTTTCTCAAAGCAGTTCTTTCATTTGCTCCACGGATAGGCCGGCACCCCTCAAGATGCTATGCAGGACCTTTGGAGCGTCTTGCCCGCGTGGACGGGAACGGTGGCGCGCTTGCCCGCCGCGTTCTTGTAGATGTGATGGCTTCCGCTCGACCGGGTGAGGGAGAAACCGCGCTGTTCGAGAACGCGGACAATCTCCCTGGCCGTGACGCGGCAGCCGTTCGCTCATACGGCCACTTCGACCGTGGTAAGATTGATGCTCTCGGAGACTTTGATTTCCTCGCCGCCAGCCAGGCGGTCTTCGACGTGGAGCCGGATGGCGTCGGCAAGGTTGGCCCGGGCCTCCTCAAAGGTGTCGCCGCTGGAGTAGCACCCCTGTAGTTCAGGACAGAAAGCGTAATAGCCATCTTCGTCTTTCTCGATCACGGCGGCGAAATGATAGATTCTCATCGGTCTAGCCTTCTTTCATGTTCGGTGCCAGATGTTTGAGTATAGGGCGGCGGGCCAAATTGATCAAGTATTCAGGTATTGGCGGTCGAGAAGGGCGGGACGCCCGGGATGGCGACGATGCCATGCGGCAGGGCAATCGCGTTTAAACTTCGTGTCCGAGTTGATCCCCCGATCAGCCACCTGCATTTTAGAAAAAGGCGCTCCAGCACGCTCACATTCCTTGATTCGAGGTTTCCAATCCTCCCCCGCAAACCCACATCCATCCCGATCCAGTTTAAATGCGATTGCCCTGTGCCATGCGGGCGTGCCTTCCTCGTGGTAGTATGATGGTGTGCGATGCGGATTGGTGCATTGGTTTCAGTACAATGGAAAGTAGACGGCAATGACCACCTATTCGAGAGAGGATTCTCCCGAGACACTGCCGCTGACGGACGGGCAAAAGGCGGAGCTGGATCGGCGGCTCCCCGCGTGGCGCGAGCGGCCTTCGGAGGGGGCGTCGTGGCCGGTCGTCCGGGCGCGGCTTCAGAACCGGGGATGAACCCGGCATTGCTCGTCTGCCCCGAGGCGGAAACTGGATTTGAAGGAAGCGTTCGGGGCGCCGGCGGGGGAGTGCTATCCGTGGTTCGGTGGCGGTTCAGTCCTCACTTGTGTCTTTGATGTGTTTTCGGGGCGCCTTGGGCGGCAGAAAATTCTCCTCCGTCACCACGCTCTTTCCGGTCTTCTTTTCCAATTCGAGCCGCGCCCCTTTCGCGATCCGTCCCCCTTTCCTTCCCGCCGCCGCGTTCTCCGGCATGCCGGTGGCCTGCACGCTTTCGGCGATTTGGCGGGTGGAGAGTTCGGCGAGCGCCGTGAAGATGAGTTCCGCTTCGCTCATGTGGTCGCGCAGGTTTTGCGTTTTCAGGCCCTTGAGGTCTTTGTGCTTCTTGACGGAGACGCCGCTCCATTCCTGGTGGATGATGTTGGTGAGGATGGCGTATTCCTCTTCCCCCGAGATTTCGTGGTCCTTCCAGTAGTCGGTCAGCTTGTTGCGGGTCTCCTGGCCCATCATCCGCTGCTGGATCCACTTTTCGCTGCGGCCGTGCTGGCGCCAGTAATCCCGGGCGCGGTCGAGGGAGCGGGCGGGGTCGCCCATGTCCTGAATCCGCTCGTACCCCACCTTCGCGAGCCAGAGTTTGATGGGCTCGGCCTTCGGGCTGGGGACGGACTGGATGAGGCGGAGGAGGGTCTCGGGATTGGCTACGTCCGTCATATACAATTTTCCGTCGGCCGCGGGTAATTTCAGTCGGTTACAATCTGTAACCGACTGACTGCCCTCTTTCTTCAGGCGGTTCTTCAGGACTTTCCAGTAATTGCGGGCCGCCTGATAATCCGGTTGCTGGATGAGCGCAGCGATGATGTCCACCACGGAGAAGTACCAGGTTTCCGTTGCCTCGTCATAGACCCGGCGGATCTTGAAGTCTTCGAAGACGGCGAGGGCGTTTTCGTTTTTCGCCCCTGTCGTGTTGCCCTGCTCTCGTTTCGCCATCGTGCGCCTCCCCTTGGTGGAACGTCCTGGAGCCGAGTTTCCGTGTCGACGCCCTGGAGTATAGACGTTCCGGAATGCCTGATCAAGTGTTCAGGTATTGGCGGTCGAGACGGACGGGACGCCTATCCTACGTTTGAGCAGGCTTGCGCCGGCAATGGACAGGCGGGACGCCTATCCTACGTTCGAGCAGACTTGCGCCGGCATTGGACGGGCGGGACGCCTATCCTACGCTCAGCCCTATTCCGCCACCCGAAAATTCGCCGACTGCCCCAGGAACGTCCGCGGGTTGTCCCACGTCAGCCGCTGGATCGTCGCGTCCGAGTGCCCCCGGCGCTTGAGCTCGATCCTTGCCTTCGGCACCGCCAGCGGATCGCTGATGCCCCAGTCGCAGGCGGAATTCATCCAGAGCCGCTCCGTGCCGTGCATTTCGATGATGTCGGCGGCGCGCTGGCTGGTGCATTTGGTTTCGGGGTAGAGGGTCATACCGGCCCAGTAGCCGCGATCGAGGACCTCGGCGACGGTGTGTTCCTCGACGTGGTCGATGAGGACGCGGCCGGGGTCGGCGCCGTGGTTCTTGAGGGCGTCGAGGATGATCAGCGTGCCCTTGCGCTTGTCTTCGAGGTGGGGGGTATGCACGAGGATGAGCTGGTCGTGCTGGAGCGCGAGGCTGATCTGCTCTTCGAGGATGGACAGCTCGTTGCGGGTGTTCTTGTTGAGGCCGATTTCGCCGACGCCCAGAACATTGGGCTTCTGGAGGAATTCCGGGATAATCGCGATGACCTCCCGCGCGAAGCCGGGGTCGTCGCCTTCCTTCGGGTTGATGCAGATCCAGCAGTAGTGCTGAATGCCGAATTTCTTCGCCCGCGCCGGCTCGTATTCCGTCAGCTGCCGGAAGTAGTCGTAAAAGCCCTTCACCGATGCGCGGTCAAAGCCCGCCCAGAAGGCCGGCTCCGAAATCGCCACGCAACCCGCCAGCGCCATGCGCTCGTAGTCGTCCGTCGTGCGGGAAACCATGTGTCCGTGCGGTTCGATGTACTTCACGTCGACTTCTCCGGCGCCGCGCCGAGGGCGCCCTTCATGCCGCGCGCGGACTCGGGGATTTCCGTGGAGGGATCGCTCAACAGCTCCAGCACACGCCGCGCGCGCTCGCCCTGGCCGTCGCCCAGGAGCCCCAGCGCGTCCCGCAGCGCGGCCACGCGGAAGTCGTCGCGCGCGGGCGGGCCATCGGCGGCGCGCTCGAGCCGGTCGAGAAACGCCGCGATATCGAGCACCTTCGCCCGGTGTTCCAGGAAGTACGCGTCCACGATTTCCCGATAGGTCATGGGGCAGCTGCTTGGGTAATTCATACGCAACTTCCTACGGTGCGCCCAACAGGGAGCGGTACTGTGCCACGCGATCCGGCTTCGCCGGTTCGTGTGTCAGGAGCAACGTGTGCCGGGTATCCAGCCATTGTGCTCAATCGAGCGGCACAATTGGAAACCGTCACAGGCCGCTGGGTTTCCAATGCTCTTGGGGGCGCCACGCTCATCTCACAACGGGCACACGAACCGGCGTTGCCGGATCGCGTGGCACGGGCGTTGAAGCGCCGCGGTTGGATCATGGTAGTCCGCTCCCCGGTTCAGCGAGGGCCGGTTGCCAGGCCCGGAGCGTTTCCAGGGCCTGTTTCATTACGGCATCGTCTATTTCATGCACTTCGAAGGCGTCCCCCGCCGCGCGGATCATGGGGATCGACCGTTGGCCGCCCAGGTGTTCCTGAAACTCCGCCAGGCCGCAGAGCAGCGCGTCGCCGTCCGCCATCGCGGCGTGATAACGCGGAAAGCCCAGGGCGTCCAGGCAATGGAGGATGCGTTCATGCTCCGCCTCGGGCAGCCAGCCCTGCAACCGCGCATAGGTCACGTCCAGCGCCAGCCCGATAGCCACCGCCGTCCCGTGCCGCACTTCGTAGCGGCTCAGCTGTTCGAGCTTGTGCGCCGCCCAGTGCCCGAAATCGAGCGGGCGCGCCTCGCCCCGTTCAAAGGGGTCGCCGTTCCGCGTAATGTGGTCGAAATGGTGCTTCGCCGAAGCGCGCAAAATCGGGATCGCCGCCTCTTCGTCCCGCGCGTGGATTGCGCTCGCGCTTCGCTCGATGGCGTCAAAAAGCGCCGGATCCTTGAGCAGCGCCACCTTCACCGCCTCGCTGAAGCCCGCGGCCCAGTCTTCGTCGTCCAGCGTCGCAAGCGTAGCCTCGTCGTGGATCACCGCCCACGGCACATCGTAAACCCCCAGGTAGTTCTTCTGGTCGAACGCGTTGATGCCGTTTTTCACCCCCAGCGCCGAATCCGACTGGCTCAACGTGGTCGTTGCGATGCGGATCAGGCGCACACCCCGGTGCGCTAAGGAGGCCGCCAGCCCTACCGCATCCAACAGCGCGCCGCCCCCCGCCACAATCACATACGAGCGGCGGCAGAGGTGCGCCTCGCTGATCAGTTCGAGGGCCCGATCCAGCGTCGCGCGATCGCGCTTGGCCGTCTCGCCGCCCGGCAGCACGCAGGGCGGCGCGACCAACTCCAGGCGGTCGTGGTGCGCGTCGAAATAGCCGGCGGCCTCGCGCAGCAATTCGGACTGGGCGCGCGCCAGCCCTTCGTCCACAACCAGGACGCAACGCGCGCGGGACCCTTCCGGGGCCTCCGCAAGGTCCGCAAGCAGGGGATTGTCTATCTGGAACACCCCGCGGGTACAGCGCAACCGGTGCGCGTACTGAACGCGGAATGTGGCATCGAGTTCCATCGTACTGTGGGGCCTTCTGTCGTGCCTCGCTGAAGCGCGGGCGCCATGGCGGCGGGCGGGCGCGCCAGGAGGGAAAAACCAGCGATTCCAATTGTGCCGCCGCGCGCCAGAGCGACGAATGCGCGGCGATTGACATTCCCGCGGAACCGCAATCGCGACAAAGCCTTATCTTACGCCGGAAGGGGGGCGCTGTCAAATTTCGGGGCGCCGATGGGTTGCGGTTGGGTGTTCGGATGTGCGATTATCGCGGCGAATGCGAACATGAACGAACATTCACGGAGTCTCCCCGATGACACCCTCCCCAGCACCGTTCAGGCCGGTCCAAATATCGCTCGCGGACCTCTGCGGGCGCGAATTCGTCGCGGCGGCGGCGGGCGCCCGCGCCTGGCTCACCGGCGAACACGCCACCGCGCTCGAGGCCGAGGCCGTCCGTCCGGTGTCCTTCTTTCCCGTCGCCTTCGAACAGCGCCTGATCGATATGCTGCCCCACGTCGGCGCGGTGGTCGCGCCCTCGCTTCCCGGATCCGCCGCCGGCGCCTCGACGGCGAATTTCAACCGCGCGACGCGGGCGGCGATGGCACCCCTGAGTGGTCTGGGCTACTTCCGCATCGGGGAAGACGGGCGGCTGTACCTGGCGACGAAGAGCGAACACTACCACGCTTCGCTGGGACACGGGTTTCCCGGCTACGCGCTGGTGGACATCGCGAAGCGCCTCGGAATTCCCAACGCGACCCACAACAACACCCGCGGGCACATCACCCGCCGCCTGGAAGAGGAGCTGGTGGCGGCGGCGAACGGAATCTCCCCGGACGACCACGCGGCGATGGGTCTGGTGCTGGCGTCGGACCGTCTCGACGTCCTGAACCGCGTGCTGAACCTGGAAACGGGCAGCCTCGCGGTGGAGGCCGCCCTGAAAATGATCCTCGCGCGCTTCTACCGCATGCAGACAGGGCTCGCGGAGCCGCGCTACGCGGGGAAGACGCCCGTGGTGCTTGTCATGGGCGACGCCGACGGCAAGGTCGCGGGGAATTACCACGGCACCACCGTCCTGACCCAGGTGATGCGCGGCATGTGGGGGGGGCTGGCGCGCAAGCTCGATGCCGCGGGCGCGTTCCAGGTGCGCGCCATTCGCCCGAACAACATTGCCGATGTGGAAGCGGCCTTTCGCGAGTGCAATACGGGCGACACCCGGATCGCCGGCTTCTTCCACGAGATCGTCATGATGAACTACGGCGGCGTCCTGCTGACGAAGGAATTCCTCCAACAGGCCTACGCCCTGTGCCACGCGCACGGCGTGCCGGTCGTGTGCGACGAGATACAGTCCTGCGTCTGGAGTTCGGAGGTGTTCCTCTTCCGCGAATACGGCCTCAAGCCCTCCTTCGTCTCGGCCGGAAAGGGCTTCCCCGGGGGCGAATATCCCGCCTCGCGCATCGTCTTCAGCGCGGCGATGGACAACGACCTGCCGCAGTTCGGCGCGCTCGTCACCAACGGCCAGGAAGAACTCGCATCCCTCGCTTACCTGGTCACGATGAAGTGGGTACAGGCCAACGGCGCGGCCATCGCCGCCAACGGCGAGTACTACGCCGCGCGCCTGCGCGAAGTCGCCGCGCGATTCGACGGGCTCATCACCGGCATCGAGGGCAAAGGCCACATGTCGAGCATTATGGTCGCCGATCTGGACGCCGCCAAAGCCATCGCCGCGCTCTTGGTGGAGTCGGGCCTCGATATCAGCGTACAGGCCTACAAGGCCGATTGCCCGCCCGCGCTCTTGAGCAAGCTCCCCCTGATCGCGGGGCGTGAAGTAATCGATTGCGTGGTGGCCAAAATCGAGGCCGCCCTGGCAACCTATTCCGGCGCCCTGCTCGCCGCGGGACACTAACGTGACCGGAAACATCGCGCAACCCCTGAAGAGCCTTGTGTCCCTGCTGTCGCTGCGGTCCCTGTTGTCCCTGTTGTCCCTGTTGTCCCCGCAACCCCGCCCGCTCCTCCGCCCATGACGCCTGCCCCCCCCAGAAAACAGACCTCCACGCGCCGCCGCGAACAGATCCTCGAATTCCTGGCGGCGGAGGGCGAGGTCTTCGTGCTGGATCTGGCCGAACGCTTCGGCGTCGCGCCCATGACCATCCGCCGCGATCTGGAGGCCTTGGAGCGCCAGAACGTCCTGACGCGCACGCACGGCGGCGCCATTTTCTCGAAGCAGTCGGTGGCGGAGTTCGCGTTCCTCGAGCGCAACCGCACGAGCATCCTGGAAAAACAGGCGATCGCGCGGGAAGCCGCCGCCCTCGTGGAGCCGGGCATGACCATCGTCATGGACACCGGCACCACCACGCTGGAAGTCGCACGCGCGCTTCGCGGGGTCGAGCGGCTTACCGTGCTTACGTCCTCGCTCGCCGTGGCCTCCGAGTTGCACACCCACCCGGACATGGAAATCGTGTTGCTCGGCGGCAACGTGGGGAAGAACAGCCCCGATCTCTTCGGCGCGCTCACGGAGGACAACCTCCGGCGCTTCCGCGTGCAACTCGCCATCCTGGGGGCCGACGCGCTCGACGAGCGCGGCCTCTACACCTCCGGCCTCCATGTCGCGCGGGTGTCCGAGGCGATGATCGACGTCGCGCGGGATACCGTGCTCGTGGCGGACAGCCGGAAATTCCGGCGCCATTCCTTCGTGAAATTCGCCGACTGGCCGAGCATTCGCCACCTCGTCACGGACGATAGCGTGGCGGAAATTGATCGCGCCTGGCTGGAGCAATCGGTGCGGGATGTGCGCTACGCGCGCCCGGACACCGACGCGTTGGCGGGAGGTCCCGGCGCATGCTGATCGGCGCCGATCTGGGCACCACCGCGCTCAAGGTGGCGCTGTACGATCCGAAAACGGGCAATCGCATCGCGGGCGAGAGCGCGGACCTGCCGATCGACGCTGGCGTGGATGGTCGCCGGGAACAGGCGCCCGACGCGATAGTGCGCGCGCTCGCCCGGGCCGTCCGACGAATCGGCCAGGCCGCCGGGGGCCTCGATCGCGTAAGCGGAATCGGGCTGGCCTCGCAGGGCGGCAGCGGTATCGTGGCGGATCGGAAGTCGGGCCGCGCGCTCACCCCCATGGTGCTGTGGAACGATGCGCGGGCCTTTCCACTGCTGCCCGCTATCGCGGCGGAGCGCACCGCGTCCTTCTGGCGCGCGCGCACCTTGCGGGACGATCCCGGCATGGGTCTGGCCCGGCTGCGGCAGCTCTCCGAGGAGGCCCCGGCGCTGGTCTGCCCGGAGAACATCTACGCGGGCGCGGGGGACTACCTGTACCACCACCTTACCGGCCAGTGGCGCCAGGATGCCTGCCACGCCCTGCAAACCGGCTGTTACGACGCGCGGACCGGTGCCCTGAGCCGCGATCTACCGGCAATAGCGGGCATTCACTTCGATTTCTTCCCGGCGTTGCGCCAGGGCCACGAAACCTTTCCCCTCGGTTCGGCGGCGGCGCGGCGTCTCGGTCTCCCCGTCGGGATCCCGGTCGCGGGTCCCTACATGGACCACGAAGCGGGCTACCTCGCCACCGCCGGGCTGACCCCGGACCCCATCCAGTGCTCTCTCGGCACCGCGTGGGTCGGGAACTTTCAGCTGCCCGCCACCTTTACCGGTTACGCGCCGATCCAGTTTTCCATTCCCGCGCCCGCGGGCGACGGCAGACTGGTCATTCATCCGCTCTTGACGGGCAACGTCACGTGGGATTGGGCCTTGCGCGAATTTGTCGATCCGCGCCCGGCCCGGGCCTTGGCCGAGCAGGCGCGCATACTCGATCAAGATATCCTGCCGCCACCCGGCCTCGTCGCACTGCCCTGGCTCAACCAGCCCAATCCCCTGGCGCCCGACCTGCTCGGCGGGTGCGCACTACTTGGAGCGGGGCCTGCCACGGATCGGGCCGATCTCCTGCGCGCCGTGGCGTCTGGGATGTGTTTCGAGTTGCACCGCGTGTTCGAGAGCGCCGCGACACACGGCGCGGTGGGTAGCCTCGTACTGAGCGGGGGCGCCAGCCGGAGCCCGCATTTCCAGCAGCTCATCGCGGCGCTCTTCGAACCGCTGCCCGTCTGGCAGCTGGACGACGCCGCCTGGATGGGGACGCGCGGCTGCCTCTGGGCCTTCAGCCGCCGCGCCGCGCGGGCCGGGGGGCGGCGGGTGCGCCCCGATGGGACTGTGGATCGCAATGCGCTGGCGCGCGGGCGTAAGCTATACGAAGAGGCCTTTGCGCGCATCTATGGGAAGGTGCGCGCGGGCAGGGCCTATGAAGTTCGACCGGAGGGAAGCGTGTCATGATCCCGTATCCGCGCATCGGCCTGTTGCCGCTGTACCTGAAACTGTATGATTCCGCGTTGCCGGAATTGCTGGGCGCGATCGAGCCCTACCACCACGCCGTCACCGCCACCTTCAAGGATGCGGATGTGGAAGTGGTCGAAGCCCCGGTCTGCCGCGTATTGGACGACGTCGCGGCCGCGGTCGCCGATCTCGAACGGCGGGGCGTGGATTTGATTGTTACACTGCACCTCGCCTACTCGCCGTCGTTGGAGGCCGTGGGCCCCCTCGTGGAGACGCGGCTTCCCATCCTGATGCTGGACACTACGCCGGACGCGAGCTTCGGCCGCGATACGGACCCGGTACGCCTCCTGTACAACCACGGCATCCACGGCGTGCAGGATCTGGCGTCCGTGTTGCGCCGCCGGGGCAAGGACTACTGGGTCGTCGCGGGCCACCTCGACAATCCCGATGTGATGACGCGGGCCGCCGCCATCGCGCGGGGCGCGCGCGCGGCCAGCCAGCTGCGGAAATCTTGCGCGCTGCGTATCGGGCCCCGGTTTGACGGCATGGGCGACTTTCGCGTCGCGGACCTGGAGCTGTACGGCAGCCTCGGCATCGCGGTGGATCAGATCGAGGCCGCGACGCTCACCGAGGATGTCCGCGCGGTGACGGACGAGGAGGTCGAGGCGGAGCTCGCCGCCGATGCAAAGCGCTTCGAGATCGATGCCCCCCGCGACGTCCATGCGCGCTCCGTGCGGGTCGGCCTCGGCCTCAGAAAGTACCTGGATCGCCACGGCTACGCCGCCTTTTCGATGAATTTCCTCGCCTTCGATAGCGCCGACGGTCCCGTGGACACGGTCCCCTTTCTGGAGTGCTGCAAGGCCATGGCGCGCGGCATCGGCTACGCGGGCGAGGGCGACGTCCTGACCGCTTCCTTCAACGGCGCCCTGGCCAACGCCATCGGCGAAGTCACCTTCACCGAAATGTTCTGCCCGGACTGGGAGGGAGGCGCCATCTTCCTCTCGCACATGGGCGAGTTCAATCCCGCCGTCGCGGGCGGCAAACCGCGCCTCTACGAGAAGGAGTTTCCCTTTACGCCCGCGCTGAACCCCGCCACGCTGGCCTGTGCGCCGCGCCCGGGCGCCGCCACCCTCGTGAACCTGGCCCCCGGGCCGGAGGGAAGCTACACCATTATCGGCGCGCCCGTGAAAGTGCTCGCCGATGGAACGCACCCGGCCTGCCGGGACTGGATCCGGGGCTGGGTGAAGCCACAACTGCAACTCGAGCCCTTCCTGGAGCGCTATTCCGAACTCGGCGGCACGCACCACGCCGCACTGCTCTACGGCGACGGGCGCGACGCGCTGGACGCCTTCGCGCGGGGCGCGGGCTTCGGCTTCGCCTGGCTTGACGGGAGTCCGTGCTGATGGGGGCCATCGATACATTTGCCCTCGGGCCGCTGGACTACTTCGCTTTTCTGGCGTTCTTCGCCATACTCTCGCTGGTGGGCTATTGGGCCGGTCGCCGGGAGCGCGGCAGCGCGGACGACTACTTCCTGGCGGGCCGAAACCTGCCGTGGTACGTCGTCGGCGGGTCCTTCATCGCTTCGAACATCAGCACCGAGCACTTCATCGGCATGATCGGCGCCGCGTACATCTACGGCATCTGCGTGGCGGACTCGGAATGGCTCAACGTCGCGAGTTTCTCGCTCATTATCTGGTTCTTCATTCCGTTCTTGATGGCTTCCCGCGTCTTCACCATGCCGGAGTATCTGGAGCGCCGCTTTAACGGAACCCTGCGCCAGTTTTTCGCATTCGTGACCGTGTTGAGCAATGTCGTGGCTTTCCTGGCCGCCGTGCTGTATGGCGGCGCCATCGCACTGCAATCACTCTTCGGCTGGCCCTTCTGGGTCGCGGTCGTCGTGCTCGGCCTGGCGGCGGGCGCCTGGGCCATCTACGGCGGCCTGTCCTCCGTGGCGTGGACCGACTTCTTCACCGTTATCGTGATGGTGCTGGGCGGGCTCTCCGTCACGCTCCTCGGCCTCCACATGCTCGGGGGAGAATCCGGCTCGATTGTCGCCGGATTCAAGAATATGCTTGAGGCGAACCGCGCCACGGCGGGGGTCTGGAAGGAGGCGGTGGACGCCACGGCGGAGCACATCACCGGAGCGCCCGAGTACAACCGCCTGTCTGTGATCCAGCCCGCCAGCCACGCGGTCTGGCCTTGGCCCGCGTTGATCTTCGGCACGTTTTCCATCAGCATCTGGTACAACGCGCTGAATCAATTCATGATCCAGCGCGTCCTCGGCGCCCGGGACGTCTATCACGCGCGCATGGGCATCGTCTTCGCCGGCATGCTCAAGGTGTTCATGCCGGTCATTGTCGTGCTGCCGGGGCTCATCCTCTTCGCGAAGTACCCCGAGGTCCTTTTGAAGCCCTGGGACGAAGTGCAGGGCGCGGCGGATCGCGGGTACGTGCACATGCTGCAAACCCTCGTGCCGGCCGGCCTCCGGGGCCTCTTTCTTGCCGCGCTGTTCGGCGCGATCCAGTCGACCGTGAACTCCGTACTGAATTCCTCGGCCACCATCGTAACCCTTGATTTCTACAAGCGCCTGATCGCGCCGGACGCCACGCAAAAGCAACTCGTACGCGCGGGAATCTTGACCTCCGCGGCCCTGCTCTTGCTCTCGATGGTGCTGGCGGGCTTCATCGAACGGCTCGGCAGCGGACTCTTCGTATACATCCAGTCGCTCTACGCCTTCTTCGCGCCCCCGTTCTCGGCAGTCTTCCTCCTGGGCATCCTGTTCCGCCGGATCAACGCCGCGGGCGCCACGGCCGGCGTGTTCAGCGGGTTTGCGCTGGGCATCGCGCTGAAGGTCTACGTGCAGTATGCGCCCGAACACCCCGCGTGGCTCGGGCCCTTCATGAACCAGGCCATTATCAACTGGCTGGCGAGCGTCGCCGTCTGTGTGGCCGTGAGCCTGGTCACCGCCCCGCCGCGCCCCGACCAGGTGGACCAGACCCTGATGATCGATTGGAAGTCGCTGCGCGCCGGCGCCGGCCTCGGTTCCCACTGGTACACCAGCGTGCTCACGTGGTGGCTCGTATTCGTCGCCGCAATACTCGCCCTGGCCACGGTATTCTCGGGGCTCGTGTTCTGATGCGGGCGACGAAAACCATACCCCCAACAAGGCGGCTTCTCGACCGTCCCTGCGGTCCTGGTAGTCGCCGCCCGCATCGCGGTCACTGTCTAATCTGCCGTCCCTGTAGTCCCTGTAACCCCCCAGTTCCAGCGTACCTCCAGCCCGAGACCCCTTCATGACCAACACCCCGCTCCACCATGTCTACACCTACAACGACGTCGACCGCGCCTTCTGGGCCGAACACCTCGAAGAATGGGTTCCGCGTCGCATCATCGACAGCCACGTGCACATGGCCGATCCGCGCTTCAAAATCGAAACCATTACCGAGGAAATGCGTCGAGACTATTGGGTCAACGAACTCTCGCACGCAGAAGATCCCGATTCCGCCGAGCGCAACCACGCCATCGTGTATCCGGGGCGCGATGTAACCTCGGTCGCCTTTGCGGTGCCCAACCTGAGCTGGGAAGTCGAAGGCTCCAACCTCGACCTAATGCCGCGCGCACGGGCGAAGGGCTGGCGCACGCTCGCCGTCGTCCGCCCGACCTGGCGCGGCGAACAGATCGCATGGTGGCTCGACCAGCCGGGCTGTATCGGCGTGAAGCCCTACTACGCCCTCATCGGCTACGACGCTGCCACGCGCGACCGCTATATCGAAGCCAGTATCTTCGACTTTCTGCCGCACCACCAGCTCGAAGTCATAAACGATCGCGGCGCCTGGGTCACCCTGCACGTCCCCAAAGCCGATCGGCTCGGCCATCCCGACAATATCCGCGAGATCCAGGAGATTCGATCGCGCTACCCTCGGGTAAAGCTCGTGATCGCCCACCTCGGCCGCAGCTACACACTGCCGCACGCGGAAGAGGGGCTCGCCCCGCTCAAGGACGACCCCGGTCTGTATTTCGACAACTCCGCCGTGCTCAATCCCGCCGTGCACCGCTACGCCCTCGAAACCATCGGGCCCGATCGCATCCTCTACGGCACCGACAACCCCATCTTCTACATGCGCGGGCGGCGGCAGTGGTCCGGGCGCACCTACACCAACCGCACCAGCCACGATTTTTATTTCAACAAGGAACGGGAGGCGCCGGAGATCGAAGCGCAGTACACGCTCTACATGTACGAGGCGATGAAAGCGCTCAAGGACGCCTGCGCTGATCTGGGTCTCGGTCGGGACGCGGTGGAGGCGATGTTTCACGGCACAAGCGCGCGTCTCATCGCGGAGATCGAGGCGGGTAAACGTTAAGAGCGCACGCCGTTGGGCCTTGACTGAGCGGGCGTCCCTGTGTATCGTAATGAACACAAAGAAACAGATTCGAACAATTTGGTCTCAAGTAACGGGAGGCGCCGCATCATGACGCGCAACACACGACGGGGATTCCTGCGGCAGATGTCGCTGGGCGCCGGGATCGCCGGTATAGGCGGCTCGGCCTTCGGCGCCGAGAACACCATCCAGGGCTTCGATGAAACGGACACCACCGCCCGGACGGACGCGGTGTGGCAGCCCATCTCCGACCGTAAGGTGCGCGTCGGCATCGTCGGCTATGGCGTCTGCCGCTTCGGCGCGGCTTTCAGCTTTCAGGACCATCCGAACGTGGAAGTGGCGGCGGTGAGTGATCTGTTTCCCGATCGTTGCGCCGCGCTCGCGAAGGCCTGCCGCTGCGATAAGACCTACCCCTCGCTGGAGGAGATGGTGAAGGACGACACCCTGGAGGCCATCTTCCTGGCTACCGATGCGCCAAGCCACGCGCGGCACGCCATCCTGGCGCTGGAGCACGGCAAGCACGTGGCCTGCGCGGTGCCGGCCACCTGGGGCTCGCTTGAAGAAGGCCAGCAGCTCTACGACACCGTCAAGAAGACCGGCCTCAAGTACATGATGTTTGAGACCTCCGTCTATCGGGATGATTGCTACGCCATGCGGACGCTCTACAACGCGGGCAAGCTCGGGCGAATCGTCTACAGCGAAGGCGAGTACTACCACTACGTCGCCACGCCCATCGACTCCTACAAGGGCTGGCGCATCGGCGGACCGCCCCTCTGGTACCCGACCCACTCCACGGCCTACCACGTCGGGGTCTGCGGCGAACACTACACGGAAGTGTCGTGCATGGCGATTCCCAGCACGCGCCCGGATCTTGTGGACGGAAAAAATGCCTACAACAACCCCTTCGGCACCGAGGTCGGGCTGTTCCGCGCGAGCGGCGGGGGCATGTCGCGGATGCTCATGAGCAAGGACTCGCCCGGATACCACGGCGAGGTGGGCCGGGTGCGCGGCGACAAGGGCTCCGTCACCGGGACCCGCTACGAGGGCATCGAAGACATCGGCGGGATCGAACTGGCCAAGCCGCCTCTGCCGCCGGACGTCAAGGCGGGCGGGCACGGTGGCTCGCACGGCTATCTGACCGAGGAATTCATCACCGCAATTCTTCAGGATCGCGCGCCGCTGGTGGACGTATCCTGGAGCCTGAATATGACGGTGTGTGGTATCGTGGCGCACGAGTCCGCCATGAAGGGCGGCGAATTGCTGAAGATCCCCTATTTCGCGCCGCTGGCGTAAGTGGCGAAACCCCGAGGAGCACCAGGTCCATGTCACACGATTCACGGCGCACGTTTCTGAGGCAGCTTTCCATCGGCGCGGGCCTCGCCGGCCTGGGCGGATCGGCCCTGGCCGCCGAGGGGACAATCCAGGGCTTTGATGATACGGCCACCACGCGCCAGGACCGGGCCTGGCAGCCGGTTTCCGATTGCAAGGTGCGCGTCGGCATCGTCGGCTATGGCGTCTGCCGCTTCGGCGCGGCCTTCAGCTTCCAGGACCATCCCAACGTGGAAGTGGCGGCGGTCAGCGATCTCTTCCCGGATCGCTGCGCCGCGCTTTCGAAGGCGTGCCGCTGCAAAAAGACCTACCCCTCGCTGGAGGAGATGGTGAAGGACGACACCCTGGAGGCCATCTTCCTGGCCACCGATGCGCCGAGCCACGCCCGGCACGCCATCCTGGCGCTGGAACATGGCAAACACGTCGCCTGCGCCGTGCCGGCCACCTGGGGCTCGCTGGAAGAGGGCCAGCAGCTCTACGACACCGTCAAGAAGACCGGCCTCAAGTACATGATGTACGAAACATCCGTCTACCGCGATGACTGCCACGCCATGCGCACGCTGTACAACGCCGGCAAGCTGGGCCGCATCCTCTACAGCGAGGGCGAGTATTACCACTACGTCGCGACCCCGATCGACTCCTATCGCGGCTGGCGCATTGCGTGCCCGCCGATCTGGTATCCCACGCACTCCACCGCCTACCACGTGGGCGTGTGCGGCGAGCACTACACGGAAGTGTCGTGTATGGCGATCCCCAGCATCCTGCCCGACCGCAGTTCCGGAAAGAACCCCTACAACAACCAGTTCGGCACCGAAATCGCCCTGTTCCGCACGAGCGGCGGCGGCATGTCGCGCATGCTCGTGAGCCTCGATTCGCCCGGCTACCACGGCGAGATCGGGCGCGTGCGCGGGGAGCGGGGCTCCGTGGCCGGAATGAAATACGAGGGCCTCGACGACATCGCGGGCCTCGATCTGGCCAAGCCGCCGCTCCCGCCCAGCGTGGACCCCGGTGGCCACGGCGGATCGCACGGCCAGCTGACCGAGGAGTTCATCACCGCCATCCTGCAGGACCGCGCCCCGCTGGTGGACATCTCCTGGAGCCTCAACATGACCGTCTGCGGCATCGTGGCGCACGAATCGGCCCTCAAGGGCGGGGAGCTGCTGAAGATTCCCTGGTTCCCGCCGCTGGCCTGACCGGAGACGTATAGTCCTGAAATGAGAATCAACCATTGGCAAGAGCACGGCCAGCGCCAGGGCGCCGGACGCGAGCCCGGCATATTTCCCTGCCGTCCCTGCTGTCGCTGATGTCCCTGAAACGCTGAATCCGCGGCGCCCACTGGCGCCTTAACACGGGTCCCGATGTCTCGGCCACCCGACACGACCATAGGAGCAATAGCAACCATGAGTTCAAATTCACGCCGAAACTTCCTCAAACACCTCTCGCTCGGGGCCGGGTTCGCCGGCGCGAGCGGTTTCGCCTTCGCCGCGGAAGAGACCATACAGGGCTTCGACGACACCGCCACCACCGTCCAGGCCGAAAAGGTCTGGACGCCCGTTTCCGACCGCAAGGTGCGCGTCGGGATCGTGGGCTATGGCGTCTGCCGCTTCGGCGCGGCCTTTGGCTTCCAGGATCACCCGAACGTGGAGATCGTGGCCGTCAGCGACCTCCTGCCCGACCGTTGCGCCGGCCTGGCGAAGGCCTGCCGCTGTGAAAAGACCTATCCCTCGCTGGAAGAGATGGTGAAGGACGACAACATCGAGGCCATCTTCGTGGCGACCGACGCGCCAAGCCACGCGCGGCACTGCATCGAAGTGATGAAGCACGGCAAGCACGTGGCCTGCGCGGTGCCCTCCACCTTCGGCTCCCTGGAAGAGGCGGAGGAACTCTACAAGGTGGTCAAGGAGACGGGCCTGAACTACATGCTCTTCGAGACCTCCGCCTTCCACGACGCCGCCTACGCCATGCGCGTGCTGTTTGACGCCGGGCATTTCGGGCGCATGCTCTACACCGAGGGCGAGTACTACCACTACATGGACGTGCCCATCGACTCCTTCAAGGGCTGGCGCATCGGCCTGCCGCCGCAGTACTATCCCACGCACTCCAACGCCTACCACACCTGCGTCACCGGCGAGAGCTTCACCGAGGTGTCGTGCATGGGCATCCCCAGTTCCATCGAGCACCTCAAGCCCGAAAACAACATCTACAAGAACCCCTTCGGCACCGAAGTGGCCCTCTTCCGCACCAGCGGCGGCGGCATGTCCCGCATGGTCGTGAGCTGGGATACCCCCGGCTACCACGGCGAGATGGGCCGCGTCCGCGGCGAGAAGGGCTCCATGATCAACACCGCATTCCAGGGGATCGCGGACATCTCCGGCATCGAACTGCGCAAGCCCCCGCTTCCCAAGTCGGTCGACCCCGGCGGGCACGGCGGCTCCCACGGCTACCTCATGAACGAGTTCGTCCACTCAATTCTGGAGAACCGCCAGCCGCTCGTCGATATCGCCTGGGGACTGAACATGACGGTGTCCGGCATCGTGGCGCACCAGTCGGCCATGAAAGACGGCGAGTTGCTGAAGATCCCGCAGTACGCGTAGGGCGTGTGCATAGATTGGTTAGCGTGGATCGCCAGGGCCTCCCTGGCGATCCACGTTCTTTTCGGGGAGAGCCCGTCGCATGAGCCGGTGTTTGTCGCAGGCGCGTCCAACCGGTCCACTCCGTGCAACCGGTCCACTCCGTCCAACCGGTCCACTCCGTCCAACCCGTCCAACCCGTCCAACCCGTCCAACCCGTCCAACCCGTCCACTCCGTCCACTCCGTCCAACCCGTCCACTCTGTCCACTTGCCTGACCGCCAGCCTCCTTCTCCCCTTGAACTGTCCGCCGTGCTGCGCCTATCATGCCATCTCGCATTGACCCCAACCCAAGGAGTACCCCATGAGAACCATGCTTGCCGCGGCCATCGCAGCCGCGCTTTCCCTTTCCGCCGCGGCCGAGGATATCAAAGTCGGCATTATCGGCCTCGACACCTCGCACGTCACGGCCTTCACGAAGCTGTTGAACGACAAGGAAAACCCCGCCCACATCCCCGGCGCAAAAGTCGTCGCCGCGTATAAGGGCGGCAGTGACGATATCGAATCGAGCTACTCCCGGGTCGACGGCTACACCGCCGAGCTTCAGAATAACTACGGCGTCCAGATCGTGGATACCATTGAAGAGCTCTGCACGCTCGTGGACGCCGTGCTCCTCGAAAGTGTGGACGGACGCCCCCACCTGGAGCAGGTGAAGCCCGTGTTCGCCGCCGGCAAGCCGGTATTCATCGACAAGCCTGTGGCCGGCACGCTGAAGGACGCCATCGAAATCTACAAGCTCGGCAAGCAGCACAACGTCAAGTGGTTCAGCTCCTCATCCTACCGCTATTACCCCAGCATGACCGCGCTGATGCAGGAAGACGTCGGCGCGCTGCGCGGCGCCATCTCCTTCGGCCCCGCGCACCTGGAAGAGCACCACCCCGACCTCTTCTGGTACGGCGTGCACCCCGTGGAAGCGCTCTACACCGCCATGGGCACGGGCTGCGTGAGTGTCGTCCGCACCCACACCGAAAACACCGACGTAGTGACCGGCCTCTGGGACGGCGGCAAAGTCGGCACCCTCCGGGGACTTCGCAACCAGGCCACGCCGCACCAGGTCATCCTGTTCGGCGAAAAGAAAGTCGCCCACCAGTCCCTCGAGCGCGGGGACTACGCGCCCCTCGTCGCCGAGATCGTGAAATTCTTCCAGACCGGCGTCGTGCCCGTCGACCCAGAGATCACCATCGAAATGTTCGCCTTCATGGAAGCCGCCGACGAAAGCAAGCGCCGCGGCGGCGCCCCGGTCACGCTCGAGGAAGTCATCGCGGCCAACGGCGGCCCCATCGAGTAACCAATCCAATTACGCATACCCGACGGAAGTCAAAGGAGACCGGGCGGCGGCCGAAACATTGGTCGCCGCCCCTCTATTTTGGCGCCCAAAAGGATCGCAGTCATTCCTGCCCGCGGCAACAAGCGCGCCAAATACAACAGACGCCTCATCCTTCTCAATCCACCCCGATCCATTAGCGAACGCCAACGTGGGCTGAAAGTCCGCCGCAGGCGGAATAAGCGTCCACGCTTGTCATGCCACCCGCCAACGACCCCGCCAGACCGTCCCCCTGCTCAATCCACCCCCAACCTGAGCCGCCCGCGCAACGCGATGGCGCCCCAGCACCTTCGTGAGCCTGGAGCATTGTTTACCCAATGACTCCAGCGCCGCCCAAAACGAGCGGCGCATCCGGTGGTCGGGCCTACCGTCCACGATATTGACGGACGAACGCTGGCGGCAAGGATTCCTTTTCGTAATACGTTAGCTGTATGAAGCAGTGAGCAGGTATACTTCCAAGCGCTCCGGTAATTCTGCGAGGAAGCACGGCTAAAGGATCGCGGGCATTCTTGCCTGCGGCAACGCCTGCGTCGGCTTTCAACGGGCATGGCTGGCCTGGAATAGATTCCCGGCGTCCCCAAAACCGGAATCACCAATCGGGACCGGGGTCTATACACAAGCGCAGCAATCACATGAAGTCTTGCGCTCCTCCTGCTGCAGACAGGCCGAAGGTGCGCCGTGGCGGAAATGTCCGCGATCCTTCGATTCACGCTCTCTTGACCGAGACATGCTCTCCCACCAGGGGTGCCTCATACGGCTAAAGTGTTACTCCTTTTCATATATTGACTCTTGTTCCGTCATTGTAATGTATAGCAATCGAGACTTGGAGAGAAAGAATTGCGACGAGGCGAGCAGGGGATACGCGCAGTGTAGGGAAATTAATCGGTTGAAAATTTAAACCATTCAGTTTAGAATGGGGGTATGGAGAAGCGTAAGCCCCACTACACGCTGTCTCGCATAAAGTAGCTTATTGAGGCGGGCCAGTATCGACTCACCAAGACCGCGCTACAGTGCGCCGCGCGGGATTTTGGATTTCTCTCCTCCGCTGAGGTGGCTACGCAATTGCTTGCCATCGAGCATTGGAGTTTTTACAAGTCGATGACTGCCGTACACGACAGTGGCCTTTGGCAAGATGTTTACCGTCCATCAATAAACGGCAGAGAAGCCTACGTGAAGGTTCAAATTCTGAATGATATGACGGTTGTCATATCCTTTAAAGGACGGGAGTAGTAGGCCGATGCGGGAAAAAAAGTGGACAGACTGCCCCGCGTGCGGCGCGCGCGGAAGTATGCGCCAACGGGCGGGTCAGTCGGAACGAATTCAGCCCGCGGGCTATCCTCCGCTTGACATAAGCGAGCTGGACGGTCAGTTTTGTTCGGCGTGTGGCGATGGCTTCTGGTCAATGCGGTCTGAGCGGCGTATCACGCGACTGCTGGCCGCACACAAGGCGGAATTCGACGCGGGACGCGTTGTAGCCGCGGAACTGGCCAGCGTTCGGGAAGGCGCCGAAGCGTTGGGCGTTACGGTGCAGGCCATACACCGGATGATGGATGAAGGGCGGTTGCGGTATGTACTGGCCGGAGGAACCCGGCTGCCCATCCGGAAGGACCTCGAAGCGAAGGCCAGGGCGCGCGGCCGTACGCCGGTCTGATGTTGACCTGATCGACAGCAGCCGCAGGCAACGCGTGATGCCGTCCGGGCCGTAAGTCCGGGAGGCGCTTGCATCCGCGACATCGTGATGGAGCGCGTCGTTCCCCTGCTTCGGAAACGACACTACTGCGACGCCGCAGCGGATCGACTGCTAGCCCAGGTCGGGGCCTGGGCGGAGGTGGGCGTATACATGCGATGGCCCTACCGGCCCATCCTCGCGACCGTAGCGGAACGGCTCCGCCCCCGCGCCCGCGAGGCCCTGCCCGAGTTTTTCCCGGGCTGAAAGTGTCGTTTGAGGGTGCCCCCGTAGGCTGGTGAAGGATGGCGCCCGTGGCGCGCCGCACGTGCTTCAACTTGTACAGATGTAAAATTTGTCTTGACAATATTTACAAATGTAAATATACTGCGCCCATGGACAATCTGAAGGAGGCAACCATGGCGCCATTGATATCGGAAGCGGAAGCACAAGTTTTGCAGGCCCTGGTGGAGATGGAGGAGGCGACAGCCCGCGAATTATATGCGGTACTCGCGGAATCCACAGGCTGGGCGCAGCCCACGGTAGTCACATTCTTGCGGCGGCTCGAGGCCAAGGGGCTGGTGTCTCACAGCAAGGAGAAGGGCCAGCGGGCCTTCCTCTACCGGCCCAACCAGCGCGGGCGCTCGGCGGGCCGGGAGCAGGTGAAGAACCTGGTGAACCGGGTCTTTGGCGGCAACCCCGTGCCGCTTATGTCCATGTTTGTGGAAGAGGAAGCGCTCACGAAAGAGCAGATCACGGCGCTGCGGCAGTTGCTCGATGAGCAGGAAAAAAAGAAGGGAGGCAGGGTATGAACCGCATGATCGAAGCGCTCAACGGGATTGCGGCGGCATGGTGGGATTGGACGGTGGCGTCCACGTGGCAGGGGGCCTTGCTTCTGTCGGTAGTCGGGGTGATCTTGGCCGCGGGCAGGTCGCTGCGGCCGGGCTTCCGCTACGGCCTGCTGCTGGTGGTGCTGCTGAAGTTCGCCTTGCCGCCGGTCTTCGGCGTGGCCTACGGGTTTTCGGATCTGCTGGCGCGCGCATTCAGCGGTGTCCCCGCACCGGCGTTGAACACGGACGTGTACGAAGTTGTGGTTGCGCCGCCTCCGCCAGCAACAGCGACGGTGCCTGCGCCCGCTCCCCTGGCGCGTATAGCGCCTCAAGCGCCCGCGCTTTCTCCGCTGGCGTGGTTGCTGGTCCTGGAGGTGGCGGGCGCCGGGATGCTCCTCTTCCTGATCGCGCGCCAGTGGCGTGTGGCGAGGCAATTACTGCGCGGGGGCGTCGACGGCGATGAACCCTTGCGGCAGCGCTTTCGGGCGGCTGTCCGCGCCATGAAGCTGCGGCGCACGCCCCGGCTCTGTCTCAGCGACGGGGCCAGCGCGCCGCAATCCGGCGGCATCCTGCGTCCCTTCGTTCTGCTGCCTTCGTGGGCCGCGGCGATGCCAGCGGACGAGCTCGAAATCCTCCTCGCGCACGAACTCGCCCATGTGCGGCGCAGGGACGCGCTGGTCAACGGTTTCCAGGCTGCGGCACAGGCACTGCTCTGGTGGAACCCCGCCGTGTGGTGGCTGAACCCCCGCATCCGCGAGGAACGCGAGTTTTGCTGCGACGACCTGGTGCTCGCGCGCGGGATAGCCAGCGGGGAGGCCTATTCGCGGGCCTTGGTCAATGTTGCGGAACGTGTTTCGTTGCCCGCGTCTCCCTGGGCCATGGCGGGCATGGCGGACAACTTTCGCGCGCTCGACCGGCGCGTGCGGATGGCGCTGGACGGCGGACATGGACGCCGAGGCTGGGGGCACTACGGGGCGATGGTGGTCGTAGTGCTGGTGGCGGGGTGGGTACTGCCTGGCGCGACTGATGAGGCGACCGATGAACGCAAGGAGGGGTTCGATCCCGTCGGGAAGAGCGCCGATGAGACGTCAATTGATTCTGTTACGGTTAACGATGCGCCGGGAAGGGCCGATGCGGAGGAGGAACTGGTGATCGCGTCGGAAGGTACAGCCGTGCCGGAACCCGAGAATTTCTTGCCCGGACTCGAGTATCAAATCCTGAACATGACCGCGGAAAGAATTTCCAGGGATCACGTCAAGCCGGGTGTCATGGGACCGTTCGGGCCGCGGGACCACCGGATGACGGTTTTTGAGGAAGTCAGCTTGACGCTCCACTCGGCGCAGCATGCCGTGGACATTAATATCAAGGCAAAACGACTGGAACACACCACAGGCAGCGACAGCGACGGCCTGATGGTGTGGGAAGGCGATGTGGAGGCGCAATTCGCCGAGTTTACCGCACAGGCCGAGCGCCTGGAGTTTACCTCAACCTTTCTGTTTTTCAATGCGAATCTCTTATTGAGGGACTTCGGCACGGTCCAAGCTGAGCAGATTCGCGTGGACCCAGTAGCCAGGCGCATCGATGTACTGAACGGCACCGTTGACGAGGCGCGCCTGAAGGAAGCCTTCGGCGAGAACGCCACGTACGCACCCAGGGGCGAATGGCTGACACTGCCCTTTGCCGTCGTTCGGCAGATTGTGGTCGATGCGTGGATAATGGAGGTTGACCGTGATGCGGACCTGAAATTGCCCGATGCGATGAGGCGCGTATCCGAGAACGACAGCCCTGCGTCAAGAACCGTTACGGGCGGAAGTGAGCAGGATCCAAAGGCTCTTGTTGCGGGAACCGCGAGTAACGAGGAGTGGTCCGTTTGCAAAGCGGGAATCATGGAACTTGTCGACGCGGGCCGCGGCAAAATTGTAGGTGCGCCCAAGTTAATCACCCTTGACGGACAGGAGGCGACGATTTCGATTGGGACCGAAGTTCCATACACGCAGGATGACGAGATCGCTTATGAATTTGAAGGTATGAAATTGGGTGTTCTGGTTTCGGTTGTAACCGCGGAAAATGGCTCGGAAGGCTTCGACATCAGGCTCAACTACACGCGCACAACGCAACAGGACCCTGACGCCACGCCTCCGGTTTTTGAAACCGCCGAGACGGCGCATTCCATTCGGTTGGAAAGTATTCACGATCCGAGATGGATTTACTTCATGACGGTGCGGCCGGGAGCGCGTCATGAGTTGGTGGCGTTCCGTGTTTCGCTGGTCCGGCCGGGCGGTCAACCCGCATAGGCAGTTGCGGGGAACGGTCCCTCGGTCCGTGCGGCCAATTCGATAGCGAAATCACGGTGTTTGGTGTAAAATACAAGGCGGCGCGATCGGTAGGTCGACCGATCTACCGGCGTGGAGTCGTATTGACGGTATGGATCGTAGAGGACGACAAACCCTTTCGACTGGTGACAGCGTACCCGGATGATTTCAAATGATTGCTGAACATTCACTTGTGGTATTGGACTGCGAGCCGCCGCACGACAAACTGAATCGTGGTGACGTGGGAACTGTGGTGCATGTTTACCAAGGCGGTCGCGGATATGAGATCGAGTTTGTCGATGGCGGGGGACGGACAGTGGCGCTTGTCACCGTTGATGCCGGCGATCTTCGGCCAATAGAACCTGGTGAACTTCTCCACGCCCGACGTACAGCTTAGATCGCAGAAACACGATTCGAGGGGAGCGGCGGATCGGGTCGCTCCCCCTCTCTGACAAGAACAGTTCCCAACCACCACCCGCTGAATCGAGTGTGTTATGCACTGCGAACATGATCAACTTCACCTCGGGGTTGTACAATGAAGCAAGGAGGTGCAATCCATGACGAAGCTGCTGGAGAAGGCCTTTGCCGAGGCCGCGAAGCTGCCCGAGGAGGCGCAGGATCGCATCGCTGCGCAACTGCTCCAAGAGCTGGCGGACGAAGCGAAGTGGGACACTTCATTTGCCGCCTCCGCTTCCCAACTCGAGCGGCTTGCGGCCGAGGCTCTGGAGGAGTACCGGGCTGGTCGAACTCTGGAGTCGGGGTTTGACGAGCTTTGAATTCGCATGTCACTGCGGAATTCCGCCGCTTATTTATGAATCTCCCGAACGAGGTGCGTCAGCGCGCACGCCACAGCTACCTGCTCTGGAAGGAGAACCCGGCTCATCCCGGTGTTCAGTTCAAGCGGGTGCACCGCCGCCAGCCCATTTACTCGGTGCGGATCGGTATCGATTGGCGCGCTGTCGGCCTTCGGCAGGGGGAGACGATTATTTGGTTCTGGATCGGTTCACACGCTGAGTACGACGCCTTGCTCAAGCGTCTTTGATGGTCGATGTGAGGTTGCATAACATAGCATGCAGCAGAAGGCGCACCGCACCGCCGCCGAACTGATGCGTTAGACGCCAAGAAGACGTCATGACCGTCAAGAACGCCGTGATGCGTACGGCCGGACGTCCACGCCGGCTCAAGTTGTCCCGACTTCTCGTGGCCGCCGATCACCGCGATGCCCTGGTGAACGCGAGGCTATTGCGCTTCGAATTAATGTGTCGCGGTTTGTCAGTCCCTTGACGCTGCCACATGCCCACGTATCGTCTCCAGCACCATCGCATCCCATTCCGGCGCCACGGCGTGGTTCATCAGCGGCTTGTTGAGCATTTCCTTCTTGCCCTGGAGGTTGTTGTATGCCGCATAGACGCTGGTGGGGCGGCAGTGAGAAAAATAAGCGGAGAGGCGTTAACGACGGCGGCGTCAGCCACGGGAGAGCTCACGGTCGAGGTCGTCAAAATCTACCTGAAATGAATCCCTTCCCATCCGGGCCAGCGCCAGGAGGAAGTCAGTCCGGCACATGCCCGCGACCTGTGCGGCGATTTCCTGGGAGACTTTGCCGCTCTCATACCAGGTGACGGCGGCCGCGAGCCGTAACTCACCGGGAAAGTCCGCCGGTGAAAGGCGCAACGCGCCCAGCACACCTTCTGGAAGTTCGACAGTCATCGTAGTCATCGCGAAATTCTCCGTTTACCAACCATATCACTATTATACCCGCAACTCGGTTGGCCCCGGCAATGCGGCCCGCCGAGGGCGCATGATCGTGTGCAGCCGCAGTCTTCCCGGAGGCGGTGTATGGTGTATAGTTGGCGTGGGGGGAACACACCAGTACGGAAAGGAATCATCATGCGGTACGTTGTTGTCATGGCCCTGGTATTCTATGTGGCGCATGCCCGCGCCACGGAGTTCCACATCGCCCCCGCGGGGAGCGACGGCAACCCCGGCACGGAGGCGTCGCCGCTGGCTACCCTTGGGGCCGCGCGCGATGCCGTGCGAGCGGCCGGTGCGGGGCCGCACACGGTGTGGCTGCACGATGGCGTCTACACGCACACCGAGCCGGTGGTCTTTACGGAGGAGGATAGCGGCGCGGAAGACGCCCCGGTGATCTATCGGGCGGTGAATCAAGGTGGCGCGCGCATCCAGGGCGGGCGGATGCTGCCGGCGGACGCCTTCGAGCCGCTACCCGAAGCGGCGGCCGCGCGTGTTCCGGTCGAGGCCCGGGGAACGGTGCTACAGGCCGATCTCGGCGCGCTCGGTATCGCGGATCTGGGGGCCTTCCCCGACGCCTTCCGGACTCCCCAAGCCCTCCCGGAGCTCTACTTCAACGGCGAGCGCATGACCCTGTCCCAGTGGCCCAACGAGGGCTGGGCCGAAATAGAGGCCGTGGTCGAGAGTGGCCCCGCCACGTGGCGTAATCACGCATCGGAGGATTTCGGCGCCTTCACCTACAGCGGGGAGCACCCGGCGCGCTGGGCCGGTGTGGCCGATGTCTGGCTGGAGGGTTACTGGTGTTTCGACTGGGCGGCCGAGACGATTCGCGTAAAATCCGTCGATCCGGAGTCGCGCACGATCACGCTCGGATCCAAACACGTCTACGGCATCGGCAGTGGCAATCCCGCGCCGCGCCGCTACCGCGCCGTGAACCTGCTCGAAGAACTCGACACCGCCGGTGAGTATTTCATCGATCGCGCCGAGGGGGCCCTCTACTTCTGGCCGCCCGCACCGCTGGAAGGCGCGGAGGTGATGCTCGCGTTGGCGGCGGAACCCCTGATTGCCCTGAGTGACGTGTCCCATGTCCAGATTACGGGCCTCACTTTCGAATACGCGGCGGGAACCGCGGTAACCGTTACCGGCGGGCAGCATGTGTCGCTCGCCGGCTGCACGATCCGCAATGCCGGCCTCGTCGGCGTGGTCGTCGATGGAGGCGCGGACCACACGGTGCAGAGTTGCGACATCTACAACAACGGCACGGGCGGCCTCCACATCAGCGGCGGGGATCGCAAGGCCTTGACCCCTTCGGGCCACCGCGTAGTGAACAACCACATCTACCGTGTCTCCGAGCGCATGCGGACAGCGGCCTACAACATCGTGATGGACGGCGTGGGGGTGTACGTGGCGCACAATGAGATCCACGATGCGCCGCACCAGGCTATTCTGCTTTCGGGCAACGATCATATCTTCGAGCTGAATGATGTGCACCATGTCAGCATGAATTCCGACGACTGCGGCGCCTTCTACATGGGCCGCAACCCCTCGCACCGCGGCACGATCATTCGCCACAACTACTGGCATGGGATCGGCAGCGCCATGGCGCACGGAAGCTGCGCGATTTACTTCGACGACGGCGACGGCGGACAGACAGTGCACGGCAATGTGTTCTACAAGGCCTCGGGCGGAAGTTTCGGCGCCGTATTCAACCATGGCGGCCACGACAACACCGTGACGAACAACGTCTTCATCGAGTGCGGGCTCGCCCTGGGCGCCGCCCCGTGGGGCGATGCGACCTGGAAGGAATGGCTCGGCGGCGATCTGTGGCGGGAGCGCCTGTTGGCGGAAGTGGACATCACCCGGCCCCCGTTTACGGAGCGCTACCCGGAGTTGAAGGATTTCTTCGAGTACGAAGGCCTGCGGCTGAACCGGGCGTCGCGGAATGTCGCCGTGCGCTGCAAGAACTTCGTGAACGGAAATTGGACTATAAGCGAGAGCTTTATTACCCGTGAAGACCCCGGTTTTGTGGACTACGCCGCGCGGGATTTCACGCTGCGGGAGGACGCCGCCGTCTTTGAGCAGATTCCGGGTTTCGAAGCGATTCCATTCGGCGCCATCGGATTGCGCCTTGACGAATACCGCACCTCGCTGGAGTAGGCGACTATCAGGGTTTCATGAACTTGCTCAGCCGCAGGCCCACCAGTACGGTGTTCAGCAGGCCCCGAAGGCCGCCGGTGACCGATGCATCGATCAGGTCGGAAATCAGCTTGTATTTCTCCGCCGTATACGGGTACCAGATCGGTTCCTTCCGGCCGCTGTTCTTGTCGACAAGCACGGATTTCACGTTGGAGAAGGAGTAGAGGCCGTGCGGGCCCTTGTAGCGGCCCATGCCCGAGTGTTTCGTGCCGCCGAAAGGCAGCGCGGAGTTGCCCTGCGTCGCAAGCACATTGTTGATCGAGACATTCCCGGTCACGATCGCGCGCGCCACGCGTTCCGCCAGTTCCGGATCGCCGGACCACACGCTCGCGCTCAGGCCGAAGCGGCTGTCGTTCGCGAGTGCGATGGCCTCGGCCTCCCCGGCGAAAGGCGTCACCGTCACCACGGGCCCAAACGTCTCCTCGCCGTGGATCGCCATCTCGGGCGTGACGCCCGTGATCAGCGTGGGGGGGAAGACCCGCGTGCCCGGGATGCGCTGGCCGCCGCACACCACGGTGGCCCCTTTCTGAACGGCGTCTTCCACTTGGCGTTCCACCTTGTCCAGCTGAAATTCCGCCGTCATGCAGCCCAGATCCAGGTCGAGACGATCAGCGGCCGGCGCGTTCTCGCGGCTGATCGTAAGGCGCTCCATGGCGGCCCCAAGTTCCGATACGAATTGCTCCGCGATGCGATCCTGCACAAATATCCGTTCCACCGACGTGCAGGTTTGTCCGCTGTTGGTCATGGCGCCCCAAAGCGCCCCCTGCACCGCCCGCGGCAGGCAAACGTCCTCGAATACGACCATGGGATCCTTGCCGCCAAGCTCCAGTTCCACCGGTATGAGATCGTCCGCCGCCTGCTTGAGAATAGCGCGACCGGCGGCGTCGCTCCCCGTGAAAAAGATCTTCGCCGGTTTCCGGGCGATTAGCGCGCTGCCCGTTTCCTTGCCGCCATAGACGACCTGCACGGCGCCTTCGGGCAGGCCGGCGTCCGCGAAGATCTCCTCAAGAAGGCCCTGCAGCGGCGTGTGCTCGGAAGGCTTGAAGACAACGGAATTTCCCGCCGCCAAAGCGGTGATAATCGGGGTCATCGAAAGGTTAAACGGGTAGTTCCAGGGCGAAATGATCAACACCGGGCCCAGCGGCTCATACTGGATCCTCGATTTCTTCCCCATAAGAACCAGCGGCGTGGGCTGCGGCTGGTCGCGCAGTATCCGGGCGGCGTTCTTCTCGTAATACTGGATCAGATCCAGCGCCGGAAAGACCTCCGTCATCAGCGCCTCAATGCGAGGCTTGCCGGTCTCGTCCACGACCCGCTGTACGATGGCTTCCTTGTTGGCCTGAATCCAGTCCTTCACGCGCCCGAGGCGTGCCAGCCGCTCGCGGACCGAAAGATCGCGCACTTGCGGGAAGGCGCGGTGCGCCCGCTCGAAGACGGCGTCGATTTCCGGCGCGCCCGGTGGCGTCACACGATAGAGAAGCGCGCCAGTTCGCGGGTTGTGTACCGAAAAACCGTCGTGGGACTCGGCCATGCGTGGAACCTCCTCGTGCGGCGCCGAAGTACCGGCGGGTGCTGCCTGGTATGCCAACAAGAGGGGCCGCGCGGTAAAGGCGGCCCAAGCTGCGTATGGATCTGACCGCCGCGGGGGGCTTCAGGTTACACGGGGTGAACCATGGATTCCGGTCACTCCGGCTCCCAGTAAAACCGCGCGATGGCCTGTTCGATGTCGGGCCCGGTGCCCACGACAACCTCGACCTTGCGGTTCGAGAATCGCTCGACGTCCTCGATGGCGAGCAAATCCATGGGATTCACAACCGCCAGGCGCATGATGTCCTCCGTAGCGGATACGGGAATGCAGGTATGCTGCTCGGCCAGGCGCCGCGAGATGAGTGCCGCGGCTTCCGGGTCCACCGTCGACTCGCTGAAACGGATATACTCCACCCCGCATTGGCTCGCGCGCGCCTGGGCGATTGCTTCGTCGGAAGCAAAGCCCAGTTCCGCCAGCAGGGATCCCAGGTGTTGCTGCGGGTTGCTCTTCTGCAACTCCAGTGCGGTCTGAAGCTGGTCGCCGGAGATCACGCCCGCGTCCAGCAGAATCTGGCCGATAACCCGTTTCGGGCCGTGCTGCGGCTTCCGCGCGGATTCCTGGATGCGGTGCAATTCGTCTTCCGCCGAACGCGACACCTGCGCGGGCGCGGGCGCAACGGCGGCCGGCTCCAGCTCGGGGAATTGCAGGGAGGGGGCCGGTTCGGCGCCTCCCGAGCGACCCAACTCGCCCTTCAGTCGCTCGTTCTCATCTTCGAGGCGCTCGGTCTCCGCGATCGCCTCGGCAAGCTGCTGGGCAAGCACCGATCGGCGGCCCTGTTCCCGCGCGCCCTCCAATTCCACACGGGCGGCATCGCGTTCGCGGGCCGCCTCGTCCAATTGTTGCCGCAGGGAATCCAGCTCGCGCTGAACCGACTTCAGCTCCGTGCGCAGCGCCTCATGCGTCGCCTCGGCATCGCGCACCGTAGCCTGGAGTGTCTCGATGTCCTCGCCCGCGCCCAGACGCGCTTCAAATTCGCCGATTCGCGCTTCGAGCGCCGCGATCATCGCTCCCCGCGCCTCGGCATCCTCGCGGAGCGCGGCCAGCTCTTCCAGTTCCGCCCCGCGCGCCTCCAGCTGCTCGGAAAGGGAAGTGCGTTCGCGCTCGCTCTGCTCCAGCGCCTGCGACAACTCGTCGATGCGGGATTGCAGCGACTCGCGATCGGAGGAGGCGGATTCGTGAACCCGCTTCGCAATGGAATCCAGCTCGCCGCGCGCGGCGTCGGCAAGCGCATCCAGCACTTCGCCGTCGGCATTCACCGACTCCGAAACCGATTGCAGCGATGCCATCAGGGTGGACAATTGATCCAACCGGGCTCTATGCTGTTCTCGCATCTGCTTGATTCCGTTTTCCAGCGTGGAGCCAGGCGCATCCGCTTCGTTGTGCCCGTACTGTGAATCGTCCATCGGTGCGGTCCCTTACGGTCTTGTTTGTCACACTTCCCCTTACTGGAAGTTTAAACACTTTACCCAAAACTGTCAAGATGTGAAATTGTCGCAAATTGGCGTGCGCCAGCCCGTACGCCTCGAATTCCAGGCGCGAAAACCGTAAACTCCCGGCCATCGGGGCCGGTAGCGAATGAATTGCGGGCGCCGGCTGTACTACAAGCGCTATCGGTACACCGCGCCGTGCGGGAAAGGACAGGGAGCCTTATGAGTCGAGGAAAACCAGAGTTTGTGGGTGAAGGCGGGCGCCCCGCGTTTCGGGGGCCGGGCGGCTCCGGCCTCTCGCGCCGTTCGATGTTCCTGGCCATGGCGCTGGCGGCTTTTCTCCTGGCGCCGCTTGTGGTCTTCAATCTGTGCTTCGAGTACGTCCGCCCCAACGAATTTGGGATTAAGGTCGTTCATATCGGCATTAACCGCGGCGTACAGGAGAAGATCTACCCGGCCGGTTACGCGTTCCGTATTCCGTTCGGCGTGGAGCAGGTCCACCGGCTGCCGCAGAGCATCCAGGTGCTCGAGCTCACCAACTATGCCGGGACGCCGGGCGCGGGAGCCCATGTCACCAAGGGGGCCAAGATCCAAACCTCCGACGGCTTCTTCGTGGATGTGGACGCGACCATTCTCTACCGGATCGTCGATCCCTACGAAGTCTTCACGCGCCTGGGGCAGGAGCAGAAGTTCCTCGAGCTCGGGATGCTGCCCAAGGCCGAATCCGTGTTGAAGGAGGCTCTGGGACAACTCACGACGGAGGAGTTCTACGATTCGCAGTTGCGGGTCGCCAAGGCGCATCTGGCGCGCGAAATTCTCAACGAAAAACTGGCCAACGAAGGCATGGAAGTCGAGCACGTGCTGGTCCGCTACTTCGAGTACAGCCCATCGATCCAGCAGAACATCGAAGACAAGAAGCTCCAGGACCAGCTCGTGTTTACCAACGAATCCAAGGGGCGGGCCGCCGAACAGCGGCAGGTCCTCATGCGGACGAAGGAGGAGGGGGAATACATGGTTAAGGTGAAGATGGCCGAGGGCGACGCCTACCGGGTGGAGAAGGAAGCGGAGCGCGACCTGTACCAGCGCACGAAGACGGCCGAGGCCGACTTAATGGTGGCGCGGGCGGAGGCGGAGGGAATCCGCATGAAGAACGATGCCATGCAGACCCTGGGCGCGGACGCTATGGTGGCGATGCGCATGGCCGAGGTTCTCGAGGGCCTGGACACCATCTACGTTCCCGCGGGCGGCGATCTGGGCCTTAACCCGCTTGACCTGGACAGCGTATTGCGCATGTTCGGGGTGGCGCAGGGCGATGCCGCATCCGCGCCGGCGAGGCAGCCCCGGCCGCTCCCGGCGCCCGGCGCGGCGGAGGAGGCAGCCCAATGAAACGCCCGGAACTCTTACTCGTCGCGATACTGCTCCTCGGCTCCCTGGCCGGGTGCATGCCCTACAGCACCGGACCCACGGAGATCGGCGTCCGCACCGTGAAGTGGTCGCCCACCGGCGGCCAGGGTGTGCAGGATCACGTCTACCAGCCGGGCTCAACGCATTTCTTTGTGCCGTTCATTACGGACTGGCATACCTTTGACACGCGCATCCAGAAACTCGAAATGACCGCCTCACCGGGCGCGGGCGATCGCTATGGAATGCGGGATGACCTGCTGTTCAAGACCATCGACGGGAACGACATCAGCCTCGACGTCATCATTTCCTATCGCATCGATCCGGCTCGTGGCCCGTTGATACTCCAGCAGGTGGGCGCGACCGACCTGCAGATACGGGACAATATCGTGCGAACCATCGGGCGCAGCAAGCCGCGCGACATCTTCGGCGAGCTCAAGACGGAAGACTTCTACCAGGCCGAAAAGCGCAGCCGCCAGGCGTTAATCGTTAAGGACAAACTCAATGAGATGCTGGCCGAGTACGGCGTCGACGTGACCGAGGTGCTCCTGCAGGATTACAATTTCACGCCGGCGTACCAGGAGGCGATCGAAGAGAAAAAAATCGCCGATCAGCAGGTGGAGAAGCTGCGCTCGGAGACGAAGGCCGTGGAGCAGGAGTACATCACGCTCGTGAAGGAGGCCGAGGCCGAGATCGCCAAGATTAAGGCCGCCGCAGACGGCGAGTTTGAGCGCGCAAAGATCGAGGCGGACGCCTACTTCCGCCAGCAGGAGCGGATCGCGGAAGCGATCCTGGCGGAGGCCGTGGCGGAGGCGGAAGGTATAACGAAAATGAACGAGGCGCTCTCGGGCGACGGCGCGCCGGACGTCGTCAAGCTGCGGATCGCCGAGGCGCTGGCGAAGAAGAAAATCGTGATGGTGCCCATGGGCGGCGGCGGGCTCGACGTGCGCTCAATGGACATCAACGCGCTGCTCGGGCTCTACGGCGCCAGGGCGCTGGGCGAGAAGAAGGAGTAACAGGGCTCGTTGAACGGAGTAGACCGAACCTCTCACGAGCGATGTCGCGCGGTCCACCCCGTCCACTCCGTCCACTCAGTCCACTTAGTCCACTCTGTCCACTCTGTCCACTCTGTCCCGGTAACGCCCTCAAAAATCCAGCGATCCGCCCCGTCGGCCCAGTTTCTTCTCCAGCCGCTTCAGGCGGTGGCGGAAGGCGCGCGCTTCCGGGCGCTCCAGGCCCGCGCTGCCGCTCCGGGTCGCATACGCGGTGAGCGCCTCGCGGCAAAGGCGAGCGGCCGACTCCAGGTCCCGGGCGCGGTGCTCATAGTGCTTGGCGAGTTCGTGCAGCGCTTCGGGGTCCCCCGGGAATTCCTCCAGCAGCCGCTCCCAGGCCTCCTGCATTTCTTCCCATCGCGCGCGCCGCTTGCACGCCAGCGCGAGCATCTCCAGGCATTCCCGCCGCAACGGCGAATCGCTCACCTCTTCCAGGAATGCGGCGGCATGTTCGATGGCCCCGTCGTACTGCTTCTGCCGGAAGTGGAGCCGCACCACCGAAAGTTTGTCTTCCGTGTGGGCGAATCCCTGGCCCGCGGGCGCATCCAGGCATTGCGACATCCACGCCGTCAGAGAAACCAGCGAGAGAATGTCCATTTCGTGGTGATAGATCACACCCTCCAGCGGGCGGGCGTCGCGCTCGTCGAGATAGCGGAACCACAGCTGCGGGATCAGGTAGCCGGGGACGTCGCCCTCGCGGTAAATGGAGAGGATCTCGCGCTCCACATTGCCGAGGCTGCAATCCTTCAGGCGCTGCTTCCAGAAGCGCCGCGCGGCGTGCACCAGGTCCAGGTGAAGGATGTCGCCCTTGCGGAACGGGATGCGGTTCTGAATAAAACGGGTTCGGAGCAGCGGCAGGTCAAAGCTCTTGCCGTTGTAACTCACCAGCGCGTCGTGCCGGTCAAACAGCTCCGCCAGATACTCCAGCATTGGCTCTTCATCGTCGAAATCGCGCAGGATGCATTGGTCCAGCCGGAAGGCGTCGTCCAAGAAATAGCCCACGCCCACGAGAAACGCCACGGTCCCCGCCCCGCCCATGAGCCCCGTCGTCTCCGTGTCCACGAAGCAGGCCCGGCGCGGATCAAAATCGGCCAGCGTTGGGTCGCACGCGGATAAGGCGATGTGGCGGGACTGGCTCTGAAGCGCCGCGCCCAGTTCGACAATGCCCTGGCGGTAATCGAGCGGGTAATCGTGGCGTATCAGGTAGAAGCCGCGGTCCGGCTCGCCGATTATCTCGCCGGGAATGTGGTTTTCGAGGAGGTAGACGCCGGACTCGCGCTCTTCCTGTGTGATCCGCGGCCCGCGCGCGATCGGGGCCTCAAAGGTATGGTCCACCGGCACGCCCAGCCGATCCGCCAGGCCGCGCAGCCGGTTTACGTTACCCGAGGGCGGCAGCGCGGCCTCGCGCGGCGGCGATCGGCGCGGCGTCGGGTTCTCGGCCAGTTCGCGCTGAAGCGTGGCCCCCGTCTTGAGCCCGTGGGCCTTCAACAGGTCCGCCAGCTTGCCCGTGGGAGTCGCGCCCCGATCTTGCGGAGGCAGCGGGTCCGCCGGTTCGGCCCGATCCGGCGTCTCGGCGGGCCGTTGAGATTCCTGCGCCTTGGCCGCCGCCGGCGCGACATCCCCCGCCGTGCCCAGGCCCGTCATGCCCTTCAGTGCGTCGAGCTTCCTCTTCAAGTCGCTCATGGCAGCGCGGCCTTCTGCTCGGGATCGGCCGGCGCCGCCGCGTCCTCCACGCCCAGCGCCATCCGCACCAGCCGCAGCGCGCCGCCCTTGCCGTGAACGCCCGTCTCCAGCACGCTCCCCACGCAACTCGGGCACCCCTCCCGGCACGGACAATCCGAGAGCAGCGACACCGCCGCCTCCAGAAGCCGCCGGTGGTGGTGGAACAGCTTCTCGCTGATACCCACGCCGCCGGGGTACCGTTCATACAGGTAGACCGTGGGCAACTCGCCGGTGGGCGACCGCAACATCGCCTGCGCGCGGATGTCGCTCGGATCGCAGAGCACCTGCACCGGCGCCACCTGCTTGAGCGTGTTCGCCAGCGCGTTCAGCGCCTCGCCGAGTTCCTCTTTCGCAATGCCGAAGCGCTCCGCCGTGTCCAGGGGGAACTCGATCCAGTAGCCCGTCGTGTGCATGGTCTGCTCGGGTAGGTGGATCTCGCCCCAGCCCACGTTCTCGTGCGAACCGAACTTGATCTTCTTATAGATCGTCGGCAGCCACGTCACGCTCAGCTCGCCGCAGCACCGCTCCACTTCGTGCTCGGGCTTGCTCTCGAAGACGTCCAGCACCTTCAGATCGACCTTCATCTCGGCGTCCGTGTAGTAATCCACCTCCACGGGCCGCGCATACGCCTTGCGGTCCTCCAGGTCCAGCTCGTCGATCGTGTACTGCTGGCTCTGGTGAAGGTAGATCGCATTCTGATACACCTCCACGTGCGCCGCGAAAAAATCCACCTCCCCGATGACCCGCCCGTTGTCCGACGTGTCCAGGATCACCACGTTGCCCGGCGCCGCCGTCCGCAGGCTGATGTCGGAAGCGGGGTAGGTGTCCGCGCTCCAGTGCCACTTGTTCCGCACCTTACGCAGCACCCGGTTGTCCGCCAGATAATCCAGGATTTCGCCCGTCGACTTCGCGTCCAGCCCGAAGGCCTCGCCCTCCACAAAGGGAATCTCAAACGCCGCGCACTTCAGGTGGCTCGTGAGGATTATCAGGTTGTTTGGGTCCACCGTGGCCGTTTCCGGCGGCTGCTCGAAGAAATACTCCGGGTGCCCGATAATATACTGATCGATCGGCGCGCTCGTGGCGATAAGCACCACCAGCGACACCGTGTTGCGACGGCCCGCGCGACCCGCCTGCTGCCACGTGCTCGCGATGCTCCCCGCGTAGCCCGTCATGATGCACACGTCCAGCGCGCCGATGTCGATGCCCAGCTCCAGCGCGTTCGTGCTCACCACCGCCATCACGTCCCCGTTCCGGATGCCCTGCTCGATCTCCCGGCGCTCCGTGGGCAGGTAGCCCCCCCGATAGCCCCGCACCAGGTGGTGGCTCTTGCCCATCTTCCGCACCGCCTCCTTCAGATACGTCGTCAGAATCTCCACGCGCAGGCGGCTCCGCGCGAATACGATGGACTGGATATCCTTGAACAGCAGCGAGGCCGCCAGCCGGCTCGCCTCCTTCACCGAGGATCGGCGGATGCCCAGCTCCGCGTTCACCACCGGCGGATTGTAGAACAGGAAATGCTTCTCGCCCGCCGGCGCCCCGTTGTTGTCGATCAGACGCACCGGCTCCTCGATAATCCGCTCCGCCATCTCCTTCGGGTTCGCAATCGTCGCGCTGCAACAGATGAACCGCGGGTTTGACCCGTAAAACGCGCAAATCCGCTTCAGCCGCCGGATCACATTCGCCAGGTGGCTCCCGAACACGCCCCGGTAATGGTGGATCTCGTCGATCACCACATACTCCAGGTGCTCGAACAGCCGGATCCATATCGTGTGGTGCGGCAGAATGCCCGTGTGCAGCATGTCCGGATTCGTCACCACGATATGCCCCGCGCTCCGCACCGCCTGCCGCGCCGACGCCGGCGTGTCCCCGTCGAAGGTATACGTCCCGATCTTCACCTCCATCGTGTCGATCGCCCCCTTCAATTCGTTCACCTGATCCTGCGATAGCGCCTTCGTCGGAAACAGGTACAGCGCCCGCGCCTGCGGATTCCGCAAGATCGTGTTCAGCACCGGCAGGTTGTAGCACAGCGTCTTCCCGGAAGCCGTCGGCGTCACCACGCACGTGTGCTCCCCGCCCAACGTCGCCGCCACCGCCTCCGCCTGATGCGTATACAGTTGATGGATGCCCCGCTTACGCATCCCCGCAACAAGATCCGGATGCATCCCCGCCGGAAAATCCGCATACCGCGCCGCGCGCGGCGGGATCGTGTGCCACTTCGTCAGATTCCGGCAGAATTCCGGATCCGAGCGAAGGCGGTCCAGGGTTTGGGCTACGTTCATGAAACTGAATATAGCATCAGTGGTTGCGAATTGCAAGAGACGGGTTGCGCCGCCAATTCTAATCGTCGTCCTTTCCCGATATTCGCCGTACCTCCCGGTCAAAGTCCGAGACATATTCCCGGTCCTGCTTCACGCGATAAACGTCAAACTCCTGTTCGGCTTTCAGTTTTGCCTCGCGCGAGTTCACCCGGTAGCCCACGGAGATAATAGCGTCCAGGTTGTAGTATTTCGTGTTGTAGGTTTTCCCGTCGGCGGCAGTTCGTGCAAAAACTGCACATACTGAACGCTCCTCCAGCTCGCCGTTCCTGAATACGTTACGAAGGTGCTTCGTTATGACGCTTCGCTCCGAGCCGAATAGATCCGCAATATCACGCTGGGTCAGCCAGACCGTCTCGTCACGGAGGAATACCTCCACGTTCACCTTACGGTCTTTTGCGGTATACAGCAAAAAGTCGGAGCGCTCGCCTCGCGCCGCGTCATCGTTCATGGCGCCGCCTCTGGATTAGCTGCAAACCGCGCCGCGCGCGGCGGGATCGTGGGCCACTTCGTCAGATCCCGGCAGAATTCCGGATCCGATCGAAGGCGGTCTAGCGTCTGGGCGACATCCATGAGACTGAATATAGCATCAGTGGTGCCGGATTGCAAGGAAAGTAGGATAGCCGTCCCGGCTGTCCACCCCTGAATGTAGGATAGCCGTCCCGGCTGTCCAACCGCGCCGGCAGGCGCGGAGTAGCCACGTCGTGACCACGCAGGCTGGGGCATCGTGAAGGCACGGACAAGTTGACAATTGGCGTCAAATAGAGCGCCAGGAAAGCCAAAAGCCATGTCCGCCAAGACAGTATGTTGGCATGGGGGGATTCTGAAGGTAATATGAAGAAGGACCTGTCGCAAGGACTTCGAAAAGCCCCCCCGAGGTACAAATGGACGAAAGAGCAATCACCGAGGGTTCGGGCAATGTATTCGCCGACTTCGGCATCCAGAAATCGGAAGAAGCCCAACTCAAATCGCGACCGGCCCTACGCATCTACAAGGCCATTCAAGACCAAGGTCTGACCCAACGTCAAGCGGCCGCGACGACACGGGTGGTGCGGTGAGGCAGCGCGCCCGCGGGAAAACTGTTGGGTAACTCAAGTTGGAAGCTCAGCCCCCAGGCCCCAGGAGGGCTTCCAGCCGGGTTTGCGCTTGGGGCGGCGCGGCCTCGCGTATGGGCCCGCGCCCGGCGAGATCGGTGAGGATGGCCATGGCCTCCTCCGTCATGGGGAATTCGCCGGGATAGTCGAGCCACTCTGTATGGCCGTCCATGTAGAGCACGTTGCCGCCGCGGAGTTGACCGTGGTTGTCGGGCCATTCCACGAGCACGGGAATATTTTTCTGGGAAGACCGGGCTGCGCCGGGATTGTTGATATCGGTAATTAGAAAGCGCTCAACCCCTTCGCGCAGGCGGTAGACGGTTTCTTCGCCCACGGCCAGGTCTTCGGTGAAATCTCCGCCATCCGCAATCTGCTGCCCGTATGCCGTGGCGAATCGCTCCAGCGCTTCCTGATCGCGTATCACGTAGCCCAAGTAGGCGTAGCTGTGATCGTCCGCCGCCGGTTGGCGGTAGGCATTCGCGGAACCGGGGCAATTCAACAGCCGCAGTTCGCGCAGGTCATACTTGAGGAACCGCGCGTCATCCATCATGAGTGTACCGCCCTCGGCGGAGAGGGGCGGGAAAAACTCGCCCTCGGCGGTGCTGGCATAGATCTTGAAGGCGAGGCCGACTTGCTTCTCGGCACTCGCGCAGAGACCATGATCGTAGTCATGGAAGCTTTGAAAACGGGGCACGGTCCACGAGGTGGTCGGGGTCCAGTCAGCAAGGCCATCGAGGGCGGCGATGGTGGCTTCGGTCATGGGGAACTTGCCGGGATACTCGATCCACTCCACATGGCCATCCATATAAAGGACGTGGCCACCGGTGTAGCCTTCATGATTGCCGGGCCACTCGATCATGACGGGAATAGTGCGCCGTGGCACGTAAAGAAAGGGGGAGGGCTCGCCATATTCCAGGACGTAGCGCTCGATGCGCTCGCGAATACGCACCATGGTGTCTCCGTAACTCATTTCAATGGCGATATCGTCCGAAAAGTCGCCACCCCCGGCGATCTCATTGCCATAGGCCGTGACAAACTGCTGCACGTCGCTGTCGTTGAGGAGCACATAGCCAAGATACACGTAGTGGCGGTCATCCAGCATCTCAACGGCGGCGCCGTCGACGCCCGCTCCCGGGCACACCCCAATTTCGCGATCAACCATATATTCGGGATAGACCTCCGCGTCGCGGGCGACCAGCTCGCCGGGTACCAGGGAGAGGGGTGGCCAGACATATCCTTGATGCTCATTGGCATACATTTTTTGCACAAGCGACCATTGATTCAGATTAGACGCACAATCGTTACGATAGGGGACGGGTAGCACGGTCGAATCCGCCCAAGTCGTCGCCGGGCTGTTTTGCGCCAGGCCCCGGAGGGTCGTGATGACCGTCTCGGTCATGGGGAATTCACCCGGATAGGGCATCCATTCCACGTGGCCGTCCAGAAAGAGAACGTTGCCGCCGCTTTCACTTTCGTGATTCTCGGGCCACTCCAGCAAGACCGGTATGCTTTTCTGCGTGATGCCGGGCTGGGTCGGATCGGGCGGCCCCTGGGGGATGGCCTCCACGATGTCCTCGCGCAGCCGGAGCAGGGCATTCCCATAGCTGGTCGCGATGTCGAGGTCGCCGGTGAATTCGCCGTCCGCGGCGATGACTTGAGTGTAGGCTGCGGCAAACTGCTGGACGTCACTTTCGGTCAGCATCAGATAGCCCAGGTAGGCATAGTGGACGTCATCGAAGAAGGGCAGAGGATCATCGGATTCACGGCCCGGGCACGTGTACACAATCGGGTCGTTTATATACTCGGGATAAACGGCCTCCGGGGCCAACATGAGCCGCCCGCCCGCATTACTCAAGGGAGGGAGAAATTTCCCCTGGTTATTATTGGCAAACATCGTGTTCACGAGTCCCAAATGCCTCATGTTGTTGCCGCATCGGCCGGGCAGCGGGCTGGTCGTAGCATAGGGATAGTTTTCAAGGAATTCATTGGGCGCCCAGTCCGTGGGCGGGGTGTGATTGGCCAGCCCCGCCAGAACAGCGAAGGCTTCTTCGGTTATGGGGAATTTCTCGCCAAAATGGACGAATTTCACGTGCCCGTCCATATAGAGCACATTGGAACCGTAGCGTTCGTCGTGGTTGTCGGGCCAATCCCACATGACCGGAATCGTAGATCGGAGATTGGCCCCGGCCCCCGGGCTATTGACGTCGGTAATCAGAAAACGCTCGATGCCTTCGCGCAGGCGAAAGACGCTGTTACCGTAGCTTGTCGTTCCGGGCAAGTTGCCGGAAAAGTCGCCGTCGCCCGCGATCTCGGTGCTGTAAGCATCGGCGAAGGCCACGAGGTCGGCCTGCTCCGTCAGCAGATAACCCGTGTAGACGTAGTACTGGTCGGTGAATGGATTTTCCGGCCGCTCGCCCGCCGGTCCCGGGCAATTGAGTATGGTACCGTCCCGAAGTATTTCAGGATAGACCTCTTCCCAGGGAAACATGAGATTTCCCCCTTCACTGCTCAGAAGGGGAAAGGTATTTCCCTTAGACGAGTTCGCATACATTTTGAAGACAATTCCCATTTGCTTGAGATTGTTTTGGCATGACGCGGAAAGGGCCGAGCGGAGGGGGGCGAAGCGATCGAATTCCCAGACGGCGCGGGTCAGCCCATAGGCCAGGCCCGCGATCGGGAGGGCGGCCACAAGCAAAACGGGAAGTGGAATGCGCTTCAAAACACCCATGGGAGAGTTCCCCTGAATTTTAAATAGAACGTGTCAGATGTTAATGCTGGGAGATACACTATAGCCCTTTGGTCCAAAAAATACAACGTTTATCAGGAGGTCATAACCATTGCCTATTTATGAAATACCTGCTACAATCGGAATCTGTTAGCTTGGGAACTTCCGTTTCGACCTTCTACGGGAAAGGTCTTCCATGATCTCTTTTCGACTCGCGGTTGCGGCGCTCTTGATTTCCGGCGCCGCGCACGCCGAAGTATTCCGTGTGGCCATAGATGCCGGCGCCGCCGCGCCGGATGGAGCGACCTGGTCCACGGCGTACCCGACCATACAGGCCGGCGTAAACGCGGCCTACGACGCGGGCGGCGGCGAGGTCTGGGTCGCCGCGGGGGTCTATTCCGGATCGGCGGGCGATCCCCTGAGAAGCGACAACACCCCGGCGGGGGACACCACGGTGATCCTGCGGGAAGGCGTCTATCTCTACGGTGGCTTCAACGGTTCCGAGAACGCTCTGGGCCAACGGGACTGGATCGAGAACCCGACCGTCATCGACGGCCTCGACCTGCGCCGGGGCATTTTCAGCACCGCCATTCCCCTCGGGAAAGCGGCGGTCGACGGTTTCGTCATAAGGCGGGGCCGCGCCAATTTGGGTGCGGGCATGTACAGCGACCAGTCCACGCCCTTTATTGCCCACTGCCGCTTCGAAGACAACCATGCAACTCTTCATGGCGGGGGGCTCTACGCCGATGCGTCCGCGGATATACTAAGTTTCTATTACGGGATAGATCCCGCCATCTGGGACGTGGAGTTTCGGGGCAACTCCGCCGCGATTGGCGGTGGCGGCGTGTATTCCATGAGCGAATGGTTGCTCTTTGAGGACTGTCTCTTTTTTCGGAATCAGGCAGCGATCGGCGGCGCGTTTTACGATGGGGGCACGGGCACGTCGTTCAAACGCTGTACCTTCAAGGAAAATACGGCGGCGGATGTGGGCGGCGGCTATGCCTTCGAAGGCGAAGCGAGCACCGAATTCACCAACTGTATTCTCGGCAACAATAGCGCGGGCGTCGCCGGCGGCGCGATATACCACGGCGGACACCGCGTGTCCTTGACCTACTGCACCGTGGCCCACAACACGGCGCCCCAGGGCGGGGGCGTATACGGCGATCCGGCCTTCCCCCTCATCTTAAACAGTATCCTGTTCGCCAACGGGGCCAGCAATGTGGTGGAAAACACCGTCACACCCTACAACACGCTGGCCTCCAACGTGGAACAGAAGACGCCCGACGAGAGTCAGGGACGTATCGACGGGGACCCGAATTTCGCCGATGGCCCCCTGGGCTTTTTCGGGCTTCGCCCCGGGTCACCCAGCCGCGATGCCGGCATCAGCGGTTGGGCGGCGGAAGTGGGCGGCTACCATCTCCAGACTATCCCCATCTGGCGGGAGCTGTCTGAAGACATCGACGCCAATGAACGTCCCCAGGGCGTTGGCTTCGATATGGGGGCCTACGAAATCCACCCCTTCGCCGCCGAGGGAGATTCCGATAACGATGGGTTGCGCGACACGTGGGAGCAATACTATTTCGGGACGCTGGGCCGGGACGGAACGGGTGACTTCGACGGGGACGGACTGACCGACCTGGAAGAGTTCCTCCTCGGCACGAACCCATTGGAAAAGGACACGGACGGCGACGGCTTCGACGATAAGGTGGAGCGTGATGCTGGGTCGGACCCCTTGGATCCGGATAGCACACCCTCCGAGATAGTCGAATTTCCAGACGCGGGCCTGGAGGCGGCGGTGCGCGCGGCGATCGGCAAGCCGGCGGGCGATATTCTGAAAACCGATCTGGTGGGGCAGGGCTTTGTGTCGCTCTCGGTAACCGACGCCTCGATTAGCGATCTAAGCGGACTGGAACACTGCACGGACCTCACGTTCTTGCGGTTGGACAGGAACGAGATTGCCGATATTGAAGCGCTCAAGCCGTTGGTGTCTCTGCGGACACTAGCGCTGACCGGCAATGCGGTATCCGACCTGACGCCCCTCGCGGGGCTTGCCGAGTTGAGCTTACTTCAACTTGGGGTCAATGCGATCTCAGACCTTGCGCCTTTGTCAGAACTTTCGGCACTCAGAACCCTCGGGCTTCTCCATAACGAGATTTCGGACCTGAGCCCGCTCGCGGGACTCGATTCGCTGGAGCAACTGACTATATCGCATAATGCGTTGACAAGTATCCAGCCGATCAGCAGCATGTCCGGACTCACCAAAGTCGACATCGCGAACAATGATGTCAGTGACTTGGAACCGCTGGCCGCCCTTTCCAATCTGAATACGCTGCAGGTGGACCACAACGTCATTTCCAGTCTGACGCCCCTTTCCGGCCTCACGAAGTTGAGCTATCTCTCGGTCTATGGCAACGATATTTCGGACATCAGTCCCCTCGCGGGGTTGGGCCAACTCGCGACCTTCAATGCGGGCGACAACGCCATTTCCGATCTTAGCGCCCTGGAAAACCTGACGGAACTCACGTTTCTCAATGTGCTGGCCAACAACATTGTGGATCTCTCGCCCCTGTCGGATCTCGACAAATTGATCTTCCTCGGACTCAGCGCCAACCCGATAGCGGATGTCTCTCCGCTGGCGGGCCTCGTAAATCTGGAACAATTCTATATTCGCGACTGCGGGCCGCTGGATTTCTCGGCCCTTTCCGGGCTTGTGAAACTTCGTTCCTTCGACGCTTCGGGCAATGGTGTTGGCGATATCGCGTTCGTGGGCGGCATGACCAGCTTGACAATACTCACCCTCTCCAACAACGACATCCGCGACATTTCGGCCTTAGCAGCATTGATTAACTTGGCGGAATTGCGACTGCAAAAAAACCCCATATTTGACATAGACACCCTCGTGAATAATCCGGGTCTTGGTACGGGTGACCTGATTGACCTGACTTTTACCCCGCTGACCCAAACGGCCCTCTGCATCGACATTCCCGAACTCATCGATCGCGGTGTCGATGTGCATTTCCTCACGGGAACCGGTAGTTGCGGCGATGACCTGGATGGCGACGGCCTTGCCGGGGCCTATGAGTTGTATATTGGCACACGTCCCGACCTCGCGGACACGGATGGGGATGGCGTAAATGACGGCGACGAAGTTCGCGCTGGCACCGACCCGCTCGTTCCTGACAATGTCGGCGAAGGCGAGGGAGAGGGCGAGGGAGAGGGCGAGGGAGAAGGCGAGGGAGAAGGAGAGGGAGAAGGAGAGGGAGAAGGAGAGGGAGAAGGAGAGGGTGAAGGTGAGGGTGAAGGTGAGGGTGAAGGTGAAGGTGAGGGTGAAGGCGAGGGTGAAGGAGAAGGTGAAGGAGAAGGTGAAGGGGAAGGTGAAGGGGAAGGTGAAGGGGAAGGCGAGGGTGAAGGAGAAGGTGAAGGCGAGGGCGAAGGAGAGGGTGAAGGAGAAGGAGAAGGAGAAGGTGAAGGGGAAGGTGAAGGCGAAGGAGAGGGTGAAGGAGAGGGTGAAGGAGAAGGTGAAGGAGAAGGTGAAGGGGAAGGTGAAGGCGAAGGAGAGGGTGAAGGAGAGGGCGAGGGTGAAGGAGAGGGAGAGGGCGAAGGAGAGGGCGAAGGAGAAGGCGAGGGAGAAGGAGAAGGAGAAGGTGAGGGAGAAGGAGAGGGTGAAGGAGAGGGCGAAGGAGAAGGCGAGGGAGAGGGCGAAGGAGAAGGTGAGGGAGAAGGAGAGGGCGAAGGAGAGGGCGAAGGAGAGGGTGAAGGAGAGGGTGAAGGAGAGGGTGAAGGAGAGGGCGAAGGAGAGGGCGAAGGAGAGGGCGAAGGAGAGGGCGAGGGAGAGGGCGAGGGAGAGGGCGAGGGAGAGGGCGAAGGAGAGGGAGAAGGTGAAGGTGAAGTCCTGATACCGGAAGCCAACTTTGTTGCCGATACGACGCGCGGTCGAGCACCCCTTACGGTAGCGTTTACCGATCAGTCCTCGGTGGACAGCGGTCTGATAAGTCGCTGGTATTGGGATTTTGGTGACGGTGGAACGTCCGAAGAGCAACACCCGACCTACACCTATCAGCGCCCCGGAAACTACACCGTTTCACTTTGGGTCTACGCGGAGGATGACGATACGGGCGACGAACTCATCCGGAAAAACTATATTAACGTGCAAGGGGGCGGAGGAAATGGTCAGGGGCGACGCCAGATCGCGCAGGCCCTCCTGGGCAACCTGGTCGCGGCGGATCTTGATGGCGACGGGAGTTTGAGCTTCGACGAGGTCAGGGCCGTTCTCGGAGACTTGTCCCAGGCGGAATTTGACGATATCGACACCAACGGCGACGGCTATCTGGATGTTGGCGAACTAGAGGCCGCGTTGACCCCGTCGCCTCCCCCCGGCTGCGCATTCGGAAAGCGGGGCGCGGATTGGTCACGCATGCTCAGCGACGCTTTCCTGCTCGGCCTCGCGCTCGTCGTGTTGGTCGGATGGCGCGGAGGACGGCAGGGCTCGTAATGCTATCAAGTACTGTAAGGCGTCGGTTGGAATGGGAATGGCCGTCAAGCGTCCTCGCTTGACACGCCACCCCGCCAGGCCGCCACAAAGGATCGCGGGCATTCCTGCCCGCGGCAACGGAGGCCCCGGACAACCCAATACCGCGTAGTTCAATTTCACACCACACCCCCGTGCCACGCGATCGCGCTCCAGCGCGTTCGTGTGCCCGGAGCAACACAAGCCCACATCTCACCATTACCACCTCACACGAGCGGCGCAAAGTCGGATTGGGCATCCCGCCAGGCCGCGTCCCCGATAATCCACCCCTCACCGCCCCACCAGCCCATAAAGGCGCTCAAGCTGAACCTGGAGCGCCCCGGGCTTGCCGTGTTTCGCGTCGAGAAACGCCTTATACAGCCGGATAGTCCGCGCGGGACGCCATCGGGGGAAGAGCACGACCAGGGGGTTGTGCTCATAGTATCCGCCCCAATGCGCGATGGCGCGGGCCTCGGCCGGGTGGCGCGCCTTCCAGTCGGGCCGGGAGCGGTCAATGGCGACGCAGGCGTCCCCCAGGCGTGGAATGACCTCGTTCTCCAGGTAGGGCGCCCACACCGCGCTCTGCGTGTAGGAAAGCAAGATCCACTGCCCGGCCCGCCAGGCGCGGCGGAGCTGCCATCGTATGGTCAAGCTGCGGTAAACGTAGCGCAGGCCTATTGCCGGAAGCAGGATCAGCATAAGAAGCAAATAGAGAGGAAGGATGATCGCGAGAATGACCCAGTCCGGTAGGCGACGTGCGCGGTTCACTATCCTCTCCTCTCTACAGTCCCAATCCTCAACATCCTTCAACCAGAGTATGCATACGCGCGCCGCCGGGTTCCTCCTTTTCCACGAGCGTGATCTATACTGACCCCACAACAGGAACGCCTCGGAGGGAACGCGCAAATGAACATCGATGTCTTGTACGTGGAAGGCTGTCCGAACTACGCCGCCGCGCTGACCATGGCGCGGGAGGCCGCTGCCGAACTCGGCGTGAACGCGGACATTCAGGAGGTCCTAGTCCGCGGTCCGGAAGAGGCGCGCGCCATGCATTTCCTCGGCTCGCCGAGCATCCAGGTCGACTTCGAGGACATCGAGCCGGGCGCGGGGGAGCGGACGGACTTCGCCTATGCCGCCCGCAGCTACGGCGGCGCGCCGCTGCCACCGCGCGCAATGCTCGTCGCGGCCATCGCGCGCGCGGCGGGCCTGGAGCCAAACGAGGAGACCGAGTCCGCCGCCGGCAGCGAGGAGGGGCCAGCCGAGCACGCCCCGGCGCGAGCACCGGGCGAGGCGCGGGTCATCCCCACGCCGATCTGCCCCGGTTGCCTGTCGTCGCTCGTGCGGCTCGGCATGCACAAGCCCACCGCCGTGGCGCACAACTATCGGGGCCGCGAGTACTACTTCTGCTGCCGCGATTGCGTGGATCTGTTCGAGCGTGACGCCGAGCGCTACCTCCTGGAACTCAAAGACCTGATCGTATGCCCTGTATGCCTCGGCGAACGCTACCTCCGGTCGGCGGGCCTCGCCGTGGTCGACGGCGTGAGCTACTACACCTGCCGCTCGCCCCGATGCCAGGCCTACCTGGCGGAAGCGCCGGAATTCTACATGAAACGGCTCGCCGGAACAGTCAAAAACCAGGGCGTGCGCGATCACGACGGCATGCCGCTGGGCTGACGGATCATAGCCCATCGCCCGGTTTCGATTAGACTTTTGCGCGGCCCATTGCCTATCCTACCCGTTTCCAGATTGACCCGGATCCGGCCCGCGTTGAGGGGCTGCGCCTGTATCGCCCGCCGATCCGCCCGACGCCACGAGGTATCCCATGTCCCACCGCCTGTTTTTTGCCCTCTTGATCGGCCTGCTCACTTCCGCCGCGCCGCGCGCCGAGCAACTGGACCCCATCGCCCCGGGCGACGCGCTCGCGACCATCGTGGTTCCGGAAGACGTGGAGATTCAGCTCGTGGCGTCCGAGCCTATCGTGGAGGATCCGGTCGCCCTCGCGTTCGACACGGAAGGGCGCATGTACGTCGTGGAAAATCGTGGCTACCCCACCGACGAAACCCAGCGGGGGCGTGTGAGCATCCTGCGCGACCGCGACGGCGATGGCTGCTACGAATCCCGCACGGTCTTCGCGGAAGGCTTCGGTTTTCCCAATGGCGTCATGCCGTGGAAGGGCGGCGTGCTGGTGACGAGCGCCCCGGCGGTCTACTTCCTGAAGGACACCAACGGCGACGACATCGCGGATGTGCGCGAGGAATTCCTTACGGGCTTCAAGCTCGGCGGCTCCACCCAGCTCTACGTGAGCCACCCCACCCTCGGGCTCGACAACTGGCTCTACTTCACCAATGGCCTGAGCGGGGGAGAGGTAACCGATCCCCTGCGCCCGGACGCGGCCCCGGTAAGCATGGGCAACGACGACCTGCGCTTCCACCCCATCACGCGCGCCATGGAAGCCGCCACCGGACGCGCGCAGTTCGGGCAGTCCTTCGACAACGACGGCCACCGCTTCGTGTGCACCAACCGGAAACACATCTCCCAGGTCATGATCCAGCGGGCGGACCTGGCGCGGAACCCCTACGCCGGGATGCACGAGGTGGAGGACGAGTTCGCTGGGCTCGGCAGCGAAACCCGGCTCTACGCCCTCTCGGACGCCACAACCACCGCCTATTCCCACGCCGGCACCTTCACCGCCGCGTGCGGCCTGGTCATCTACCGGGGAACGGCTCTCCCCGCGCCCTACCACGAAAACGGCTTCACCTGCGACCCCACCAGCAACATCGTGCACCGCACAATCATCGAAGATCGCGGCGGCCCCGCCTACCACGGGCGGCGCGGGCGCGAGGGTGTGGAGTTCCTCGCCAGTACCGACAACTGGCACCGCCCCGTCTTCCTGGCCAACGGCCCCGATGGCGCGCTTTACCTCTGCGACATGTACCGCAAGACGATCGAACACCCGCAATACCTGCCGAAGGACGTCGCGGCCATCACCGACTTTGACAGTGGCAAGGGCCTTGGCCGCATCTACCGCATCGCCGCGAAGGCCAGCGACAAACCTCGCCGCTTCGTGGCGGACGCTGCCGACGCCACGGACCTCGTGGCCGCCCTGGCCCACGAGGACGCCTGGCAGCGCGAATCCGCGCACCGCCTCCTCCTGACCGAGGCCACCGCCGACGAGGCCCTCCTCGGCAGTTTGCGCGAGGCCGCCACGAAGAGCGCCAGCGTCCACGCCCGGCTGCACGCCCTCCACCTGCTCGACGGCCATGCGGCCCTGGATGAACCCACGCTGCTTGCCGCCCTGGCGGATGCGGAACACGCCGTACGGGAGCGCGCGGTAACGCTCGCTCGCCCGCGCCTGGGGGACTCCGCGGCCCTCCGGGAGGCGACTGCCGCGGCGGCCTCCGATGAACACGGTCGCGTGCGCTACGCCGCCGCGCTGGCGCTGGGCGACCTGTCCGGCGACGACACCGTCGCGCCACTGCTGGAAGTCGCGCGGCGAGGCCTGCCGGATAAATGGACCCGGGCCGCCGTATTGACCGGCATACGCGAAAGGGAAGCCGCGTTCGCGCAGGCCTTCGTGGCCTCGGGCGCGGGTTCCGAGGCCGAGGCCCTGCCCTGGCTCGATCCGCTCGCCCGGATGGTCGCCCAGAGCCAGCCCAAAGAAGCGGCCGGCGCGCTGCTCGGGCAGATGCTGGCCGAAGGCGCGCCCCTGGAGGGCGCCGCGCTGCTCTCCGCGCTCGAGGGCGCGGCCGAGGGCATCCGGCGCAACAGCGCATACGACCGAAATGTTGCCCCGCTCGCGCACCTGGAAGCCCTGGCGGGCGAGGCTGGCGTGGCGTCCGGGCTGGAAAGCGCCCTTGCACGAAGCCAGGCCGTGGCGGCCGATCGCGGCGCCCCCGCCGTGGAACGCCTGGCCGCCGTCCGCCTGCTCGGCTACGGCAGCTTCGACCAGGCGGGCGCACTACTCGCCGACCTGCTGCACCCGCGCGAAACGCAGGACATGCACCAGGCGGCTGTGCAGGCCCTGGGCATGATTGCCGACCCGCGCGTGGCGGAACTGCTGGCCTCCCGGGAAGCGTGGGGCATGTTCAGCACCCCGATTCGCGCCGCGGCCCTTTCCGCGCTGCTCTCCCGCCCCGAGCGAACCGCCATTTTCCTCGACGCGCTGGAAGCCGGCAAGATCGCCCCGCAGACCATCGACCCGATCAGCCGGCGTCAGCTGGAAAACCACAAGGACGCGGCCCTGAAGGAGCGCGCAAGCGCCATCTTCAGCCAGGTGCAAACCACCGACCGCACCGCCGTATACGAGGAGTACAAGAGCGTCTTCACGCTGGATCCGGATCCCGTTTCCGGGCGCGAGGTCTTCAAGAACCACTGCGCGAGCTGCCACCGCTTTCAGGAGGACGGCTTCGACGTCGGCCCCGACCTCACGGGCATCCGCAGCCAGCCGCGCGAGTCGATCCTGCTGCACATCATCAAGCCCAACAGCGAGGTATTGCCCGGCTACGAAAACGTGCTGGTGGAAACGCGGGATTTCGAGTCCTTCTCCGGGATTATCGTGTCCGAAAACGAGAGCACGGTGACCATCCGGAGCGCCATGGGCGTGGAAAACACGATTAACCGCGAGGACATCGACGCCATGACCTCGGGAAGCCTATCGTTGATGCCTGAAGAGCTCGAAAAAGCCATGACAAAGCAGGAGATGCGCGATCTCATCGGCTTCCTCAAGGGCGAAGGCCTGCAGGCGCAACGCTGAGCCCGCGCGCTACACGTTGAGGTTCGTTTCCACCTCGCAATCGGGCAGCTGCGCCTTGAAGCGGCGGATCCCCTCGACAGAGATGTTGTCGCAACCCTTGATCCCGACTTTCTTCAGCGTGCGGATGCCCGCAAGCTCCAGAAATCCCTCGGTGGTTACCTCCGTGTACGCAATCCCAATCTCCTCGATGCCCGGCATCAGCCGGAAACCGGCCATCGACGCGTCGGTGATCTTCGTGCCCTCGAACCAGGCGCGTTTCAGTGACTTGAGCGACTGGAGCGATTTCATGGACGCGTCGGTGAGGCCCGTGTAACTCAGGAACAGATGCTCCAGATTCTGGTGCTTTGCGATGTGCCGGATCCCCTCGTCCGTAATGCCGGGCGTGTCGTCCAGGCTGAGAAACGTCAGATTCTCCAGTGGTGGCAGGTCAATCAGCCACGCGTCAGTCAGGTCGGCCCGGTCCGCGTCAATGCCCGTCAGGTACTGCTGCCGCCCGATGAACTCCCGCCCGGTTTCGCCAAGCTCCGTGTCGATTATGGACACGTCCCGCAGCGACGTAAGCCGGCGGAGCATCCGGTAGCCTTCCGGGCCGATAGGCGTGTCGTCGATACTGAGCACGAACAGTCCGGTGAGGTGCGCGATATGCGACAGGTCCGCATCCTGAATCGCGCAGCGGTTCATGTTCAGCGCCTGGATGTCGTTCGGGCCGAGACGCCGGAGCGCCGGCAACTGCGCAATCTGACCGGGTGCGATCGTCAATTGCACTTCCTTCCCGGCGGGAACCCTCACCCGGCCCCGCGCCTCGCCGAGAGATTGCCACGCGCTCGCGGCGCGGCCCAGCGGGTCCGTGGCGAAGCGCCAGTCCCGCATGACAAGGGTTCCCACGCTCGCGTTCTCCGGAAAGCGGAGCACGCGCTCGCCCGGCGCGGGCATGGTGGCGATGGAAGGCGGGATCGGGGCTTCGTAGGCGCTGTAGAACGACCACGCCGTCATGCACACGGCCAGCGTGAAGCAGAGCACGATCCCGCGCTTGAGCGCCTCGGGGGAGAGGATCGGCTTGCGCGCCTTCTTCTCCTCGGGCGCGGCCTTGCCCTCCCGCCGCCACAGCGGGATCTCGGCCCGCAGTTGCGCGCCCCGCGGATCCTTGTGCACGATCGTAATGTGATCGCACAAGAGTTCCGCCTCTTCCTCATTTCCCAGTCGCGCCAGGCACATCGCCCGGTTCAACATGATCTCGGGATCGGACTTGTAGGACAGCGACAGGTCGTCAAACACGCGCAGCGCCTCGGCCCACCGCTCCTGGCGGTACAGTTCCTGCGCATCCCGAAACCGCTGGATCGTCTTCTGATCGTGCATGGGGTCTCCCAACCTCAATCCGCGCGCGGCCCGCGCATACGGATTGCCCAATTCACACTGCATTGCCTGGACGTAGTATCGGCAATTCAAGCCCCAAAGTCCAGCACCGACGCCCGGGCCGAATTCGAACAGATGGACGTCACCCAGACGCAGTACAGGCGCTCGCTTCAAGGGAATCCAGCCCGATGGAGCGCCGGCATCCCTGCCGGCAGAGGTGTTGAAGCCAATCCACGCCATACGCCGGGACATACCCTCGAACCTGGCTCTACTGCCGTAGGTTCGGTCGCACTCGCCGAAAATCATACGCAACAGCCCCAAGTCGAATCCCAATAGATGGTCGTTCCCCAGCCCCACTGCAACGCTTCCGTTCAAGTGAAATGAGCCCGATGGAGCGCCGGCATCCCTGCCGGCCAGGATCAAGAAGCTCGGCCGCGCCCAGTGTGCTACACTGTCGCCGTGAACGCATCTGGCAGGGTTCAAAAAGGGGATTGCCATCATGGCCCTTCCGAAAAAAGTGTTGGTAGTGGATGACGACGAGAGCGTGCGCCTTTTCGTCGCGGGGATTATGGAGGCCGAGGGCTGGGAAGTGATTGAGGCCCTCAACGGACAGCAGGCCCTCGATCAGGCTGAATCCGAGCAGCCCGACCTCATCGTGCTTGACGTGAACATGCCGGTAATGGACGGCTTCACCGCCTTCAAGCTGCTCCGCGAGTCTCCCTTTACGGGGACCATCCCGATTATCATGTTGACCGCGATAAACGAGGAGGAAGGGACCAGCTACGACCGCGGTCGCATGGAGGAGGAGTTTGGTGTCGACGGTCCCAATGCCTTCGTGGACAAACCGGTGGACGCCGTGTTCCTCCTGCAAAGCGTGATGGGGGTCGTCGGCTGATGGCCTCCATCGACGTCGTCGTGCGGGAGGGCGACGCCATAGCCCGTTACCCGATCCCGGAATCCGGTCTGACCGTGGGGCGTGGCGACGAATGCGACATCGTGTTGAACTCCCGGCACGCCTCCCGCGTTCACGCCCGCATCTGGCTCGAGGCCGGCGCGGTGCACCTCCAGGACTTGGGCTCGCGCAATGGCGTAGAAGTGAACGGCGCGCGCGTTGAGTCCTGCGTGCTCGGCGAAGCGGACAAGGTCCGCATCGCGGGCGCGGAAATCGCCATCGCACGCGGAACGGAATCCGGCTTCGGCCGCGCCGCCATCAGCCGCGAGCAGGCCTCGGCTCTCCAGCAATCCATCATGCGCGATGCCGGCGATGCGCGCCTCCTGGTGCTCTACGACGCCGCAAAGCTGCTCGGCGAAGTCTTCGATCTCGACGAGCTGCTGGACAAAATCCTGGCCCTGATTTTCCAGGCGCTTCCGGTCCGGCGCGGGTTCATCCTGACGGCAAGGGAGAGCGATCGCGCGCCGGAAGTGCGCGCCTCCCGGATGCTGGAGGCGGGCGAATCCGGCCTCCCGCTCAGCCACACCCTGATCGAACACGTGTTCGCGAACGCCGAGGCCATTCTCACGCTCGACGCCCAGGCGGACAGCCGCTTCGGCCAGGCGGAGAGCATCATGGGCCACGACATTCACGCCGCCATGTGCGCACCGCTGCATGGGCGCGCGGCGGTGGCGGGCGCCATCTACGTCGACACGGGCAACACCGCCTCGCCGCTTACCGAGCGCGATCTGGAGCTCCTCTCCGCCATCGCGCAGGTGGTGGGCGTCGCCGTCGAGAACGCCAGGCTCTACCGGGAGAACGTGGAGCGCGAGCGCCTCGCCGCGCTCGGCATGGCCACCGCCGGCCTCGGACATTGCATCAAAAACATCCTCACCGGCATTCGCGGCGGCGCGCAACTGGTCAACATGGCCATCGAGAAGCAGGAACTCCGCTACCTGAACCGGGGCTGGCCGATTCTCCGCGGCGCCATGGCGCGCATCGACATGTTGGTGATGAACATGCTTGTGTTTTCCCGCGACCGCGAGCCCGAACGCATCGCGACGGACATCAATGCGCTGATTCACGATGTTATCGCCCTCTTCGAGGAGCGCGCCGCGCGCTACAAGGTCGGGATCGCCTTCGAGCCGGACCCCGTCGGAATGGCCACCGTGGATCCCCAGGCGATCTACCGCGTGCTGGCGAACCTGGTGGTAAACGCGGTCGAAGCCTGCGAGCACAACGGCGGCGCAATCGAGATCGCGTGCGTCTGCGCGGAAGGCGGCTGCACCATCCGCGTGCGCGACACCGGCATCGGCATCCCGGCGGAGTTGCTCCCGCAGGTCTTTCAGGCCTTCGTGAGCGGGAAGGGCAGTTCCGGTACCGGCCTCGGGCTCGCGTGCAGCTATAAGATTGTTCGCGAGCACGGCGGCGATATCCAGGTGCGGAGCGATCCCGGAAGCGGGACCGTGTTCACTGTTTTTCTGCCCGAAGGCAACGCGGAACCGCCCGCGCAGAGAAAGACGACCATACAACGCCGCCAGCGAGAGGATAATGCCAGTGTGGAATAGACTGAAGTCGTGCACGGCGCGCATGGGCGCGGCTATCGCACCACGGCAATCGCATTTAAACCCGATCGCGGCATTTGGACGTAAACTTGAGTTGATTTGGAGCCTTGAATCAATGAAAGTGAGCGTGTTGGAGCGCCGGCATCTCTGCCGGCAAGGATGCCAGCGCTCCAACACGCGCCCTTTTCAACATTTCAGCTGGTTTGTATGGCGCTCGGCTCGGACAGGAAGCTTAAATGCGATTGCCTTGGCTATCGCGCTGCTCGCGCTCGGATCCGGGTGCGGCAACATGGAGGACAGGCAGGTGCGGGCGAATGCGATAAGCAAGGGCACGGAAGCGGGGCTGGTCGCCGTCCAGGCGCCGCCGCCGGAATTGTCCGGGTGCGCCGTCGTGGAAGGCGGCGTGCTGGTTGTGGAGGACGAGGCCATCGGCGCCGTGCTCTTCTGCCCCGATACCGCGGCGCGCCCCCTGCCGCTGCGATCCGTCAAGCTGGAGCGAAAGAAGAAGGATCGCGCCCCCTTCGCGGACCGCGACAAGCTCTTTCCCGTGCAGGATTTCGAAGACATCGCCAGCGACGGGCGCCGCGAGGTGTTCTTCATCGGCTCCCACAATGGAAAAGACGGGGAGCGCCGCCCGGACCGCGAGTTTCTCATTCAGGCGAAATGGAGCCCGAAAGACGCCGAGCTGAAGGTTTCGGGCGAGGCCTACAACCTCCTGGACCGGCTGGCGCCCGCGCTGGAGGAGAAAGGCGTCCCCCTCGGGCTGACCCGCGAGAACGTCGTGGACGCCCTGAACTTCGAAGGGCTGGCCTACCATGACGGGCGGCTGTTTATCGGCCTGCGCGGGCCGCTCGCGCCCACCGGCGGAGCCCTGATCTGCGTGGTGGACGCCGAAGCGGCCTTCGGCGGAAATGGGCCGCTCAACGCCGACATTCTCGTGCTGGATCTCCGCGGCGCGGGCATCCGCGCGCTGGACTGGGACCCCGTGGAGAACACCCTGCTCGTGATCAGCGGACCCTCGGTAGACGGCGGTGGGGGGCCGGTGGCGCTGTGGCGCTGCGATGCGAAAGGCGGCGGCCTGGTCGAAGTGCACGCGTTTGACCCGGCGGTCGCCCGGAAAAAACCGGAAGGCGTCTGCCGCTTACCCGCCGATCAAGGCGGAAACCTGATGGTCGTGCTCGACGGAGACGGGGAAAGCCACGTCTCCGAAGTGCTCTTCCTGCCCGGCTGACGACCCCGCCACACGCATAACGACCCCCACCACCCCGAACTCGTTCCCACGGTCCTCCACCCCGAACTCGTTCCCACGGTCCCCCGTGGGAATGCCGACCGTTCCGCTCAGCGGAACAACGCCAGCAACAAGCGCCTCCAAGCGCCTCCAAGCGCCTCCAAGCCCTCCAGCCTAAAGCAGCTCGACCCGCAGCACAACCGTTTCGCGCGGCGGGAGGGTGAACGCGATCTCCGCGCGCGGGCCCGTGACGTCCAGCGCCTGCGTTTCGTCTCCGATCCGCACCTGGTATACGCCCTCGCGGAGAAGGTAGAACTCGGCCCCCATCGCGCGCGGCTTCGGGCCAAAGTGATACATCCGCGCCTCGAAACCATCCGGACTCGAATCGGTCACCAGCGCCGCAATATTGCGCGGCGGCGTCTTCCAACGCACGGCATTCAGCGGAAAATAGCCCGCCGTGCCCGGGTCCCCGGTGATCGTGGCGTAGAGGAGCATCGGATCGGGCGATTCGATGCCCTCGACCGCCTCGGGGTACATCCCGTTCGCGCCGTAGAGCGTGGGGAACCGGAGTACGCGATCAGTATAGCGCACCTCACTCGTGAAGCCGGGAAAATTGGTTCCCAGCGCCGTAGCGGTGCGTTCCAGCGCGGATACGAGCGGCGCTTTCTCACCCCGGAACCGGAACTGGGCGTACGGTGCGTTCCCGGCGAGCAGCGCGTCAAATTCGGTGCTCCCCGAGAGCAGCCGGTACTTCGAGAGGACGCTCGACTGATCGCCCATCTTCATCGCGCACCACGCCTCCGAACCCGGCGCCGGCTCGGTAGCCGGGGGTTCCAACGTGTACTTCAGGCGAAGCGCCGCCATGCTCCGAACCGGCGCCAGGTACTTATCGTCGCCCGTAATGTGCCACGCCAGCAGCAGGGTGTGCGTCATCTGCGACATCGCGCTCGGGAACACATACAGCGGGTCGTTCGTGTGGTTTTCCGGGTCCCACCAGTTTGCGCCGGTTCCGCCGACCGTACCGCTGGGCCAGTGGATCGCGCTGGGGATGACCCCGGCGGGCTTGCCACGCTCTTCGCGCGCGGCGGCGTCGGCCCAGGTGTCCATCCAGTCGGTGAAAAGCCGCGTCAGGCCGGGGTCGCGGGTGCGCTGCCACAGGATCGTCACGGGCTGTAGCGCGCGGGGGTGATACACCGTGTCGCAGGCCCGCTTGGGGGATTCGTCGACCTGGTCCACGGAGAAATAAGTGCTCTTGAACTGGAGCTGCCCCCGCTCGTTCCGGCCCATCCAGAGCGACTCCGCCAGCTCCACAAGCCGCATGGACCGCTCCCGCCACTCCGCGCTGTCCGGGTCGAGGTGCAGCATCGGCGTCAGGACATCCGAGGAGTCCTCGGCGGTGTGTTCCACGTCATAGACATGGTCGGTGTACCCGCCCTGCATGTGTTTCTGGGAAAGCAGCCCGCGCGAGAGCTTCTCTTGCGCCGCACGGACCTTCGCGTCCTCGAAGCCCATCAGGATCGCCGGCCAGAAGCGCCACATCTCGCAATCGTCGCCCCAGTCGCCGCCGTATTGCCCGTCCGCCTGCTGGCGGTGATCGATCCACCAGTGGATGATATCGGTCAGCCGCTCGATGCCCTCGCGCTGCGCAACGGCCCACGCGGGCGCATCCGCGGGCGCTGGATAGGCCGACGGCGGCGGGACGGGCTCGCCCAGGTACATCCGGGCAAGCGGCTCGGCGGGAAAGGCCTCGTGCGCCTGCTCGAAGATCCCCCGCACCTGGTCCAGCCGCGCGCGGCGAACGGCGGGGTCCTTCCAATAGCCCCCGTACTCCATCGTTACCCAAATCAGCATCCGCGCGCGATACAGGTGTGTCAGCGGATACAGCGGTGAATCCGCGGCGATGCCGAAATCGTAGTCCTCGGTGTCGAGCACCGGACGGCTGAAATAGTCCGTCCGCGGGTTGTTGATGTAGCGGTCCACCTCCTCCGCCAGCCGCGCCGCATCCCGCCGGACAGAATCGTCCAGGTTCGGATCCGACGCGAGTTCCTGCAACACGAGCAGGCGCGCGGCGTCCGACGGCGCGTTGCCCGCGCGGGAAATGCGGTCTTCGAGGCCCGCGGCGCCCGCGAACGGCCCGGACAGGAGAAAGAAGGTGACAAAAATACAGCACAGGCGCATCGGAATGGCCCTCCTCATGATCAGGTGGCGCGCAACGTTGAATCCATTCTCACCTTACGGGAGCCACACCGCCGATGCAAGCCACGGGCGCCGCGTATCCGCCTACCACTCCCCGCGTTTGCCGAACTTCTCCCGCGCCGCCGCGCCAAAAGCCGCGCCCGCCGCGCGCATATCCGCCAGGATCTCCTCCGTCGTCTTCCCCGCCGCCCCGCGCCCCGCCGGGATTACCGTCCGGCACTCGTTGGAGTCCATAAAGCGCGCCGCGTCCAGCAGCCCGGCCTCGTCCTCCTCCGGAACAACGAGAAATCCGTGCTTGTCCGCATGGATAATCTGGCCCGGGCGCACCCGGCGGCCAAACACCTCCACCTCGCAATTCCAGCGCGCCGGCCAGCTGTGCGCATGCCCCACGCAGAAGCGCCCCGCCAGCGCCTTGAAGCCCGCGTTGCACATCTCGTCCCAATCGCGGATCGCCCCGTCCGTAATCGTGCCCACGCACCCAAGCGCCCGGTGAATATTCGCGTTCACCTCGCCCCAGTACGACCCCAGCACCCGGGGCTTGTCCAGATCCTGCACCACAACAATCTTCGGACCCGGCTGCTCCGCGATATAGCGGAGATACGCCTGCACCGCGTCCGGATGCTCCGCCTTGTGCGCGGGATTCCCCGGCTCGCAGACCACCGTCACCGCATACCCCACCATCGGGCCCATCTGCGGCATGAAATCCGTGCACGCCTCCAGATTAAACCCGTCCGCGGCCGGATCATGCCGGGTGATTTGCTCCCAGCCATTGTAAATCGTCGGGGTGTTCCAGCGTTTCAGTTCCAGCAGTTCGGCGTGGGAGAGGGGCATGGCGGCGCTTTCGAATCCAGAGGTTGGACGCCGGGAACCACAATCGCCCGGCGGACTGCGGAAACTCTAGCAGGATACGGGCGTCGGATTAAACCGCGGGGAGGGGGAGGGCAAACCAGAACCACCGGCGCCGACTTCATTGCGGCGCCATGCGATCGGCGCAAAATCCCCCTTTTCGTGCCACGCGATTGCCGCCTCCGGCGGCATTCGTGTGCCTGGAGCAAGGCAGCGCGCGGCGCCGGCAGAACAACCCCTCACGCGCGTTTCGAGCATCCAAATGCGTATCGTCCGGAAGCTAATGGAGGGATTTTGATCGCCCTACGGAAGGTTTGCCAGATCGTCCATATCGTTCGCCCGCCCTCGTGCGCGCTTGTTTACCTTGAGGTCTTCCAGGCTGATGATATCGGCTTCGATATCGTCGAATCTGGCCTTCCCCCGCCGCGCGTAACATGCCTGGAATATCAGGCCCTCCATGCCAGTGAGCAGTTCGATGCGCAGCGGCGGACACCCCAGCCGGATGACTTTGCCCCATTTCCGGAATGCCTCGTAGAATGTTTCAGAAGGGCGGATTTCAAACGCTTCCAATGTGGCGGTCACTGCGCGTTCGTTGTCCAATGTATTATCGACCCAGAAGTGTATCCCTCCGGCGCCGCGGGGATATCCGTAGTAAACCACCGCAATCCCGCCGACAAGCATGTACCGGACGTCATTTGAGATCATCAATCTCAAAAACTCGTTCCATACGTGCGGTAGCGGGATCGTAGCCATACACCATCCGTCTCATATATTCGATCGCCTCAAGCCGCTCTGCCGGCGTCCGGCTCAGCCAGTATTCCAGGTCGGTTCCCTCGTTGCCAAGGTCGCACACGGAGAAGGCCGTCTTATCGAAAGTGTTCCAATCCACGCTATCCATCCTCTGCACGGCGCGATTTGCGCCATGCTCACACCTCCATTATGGCCCCCTCGGGCGCGCCAATCAACCACCCGATCGCACCGACGCCCCGCCGGAACCGCGATCGCCCACGCAACTCCCAATCGCCCTCGGCCTCGGCATGCCGCTCGCTTCAGTCAACGCGCGCCAACGTGGCTTGGCCTTCCAGGCTGAGGCAGCGTGAGCGCCGGATTCGAACACCCCATCGAGGTCGTGAACACAGCCTCGGATTCCCAAAGTCTGATCGTCTTTTCCTCATTCGTGTCCATTCGCGTTGATTCGCGGTTCAACTTCCTTTGGTTTCGGCCAACGGCCGCCCTGAGCCCTTCGTGGTGATCAATTAATAGACTCCCCTGTGATCTCTGTGATCTCTGTGTTCTTTGGGCTCTATGTGGCTCCCAAACCAATCCCCGTCGCGCCATACTCCCACATCCCGCCCCGGGTCTCGTCCTCCCTTCGTCGTTCTTCTCAACCATCTGTGTGGTCACAAATCCCGATCGCGGCCCGCGGCTGCACCAGGCGAATTCGTGTCAATTGGTGTTCATTCGAGGTCAAAAAACGCTCCCATGCATCCACCCAATTCGTCTGCCTGCAAGAAATCACCCTATGCGCTCTCTGCGTTCTATGCGGTTAAAGCTCTTCTCTGTTAACCTTCGTGCCCTTCGTGGTGATCCCCGCTTCGTTTGTGGCCGATCGCCTTTGCCCCCTCCGCCATTGATGCGCTACCATGCAAATCAATCGCAGCACAACGCAAGGGGCCCATCATGCGCACGCGCCTTCCGAAACCAATCCTGATCGCCATCCTCCTCTTCCTCACGTTGAGCACCCGCGCCGCCGAACCCGACTACGCCGCGAAAGCCGCACAATTGGCCGCGCCTCGGGATCGCCCATCCATGTATATCACCGCCGCGCCGGTCCCTGGGCTGCGCTCCGTGGCGGATCTCCGCGCGGGGATTCAGTCGGGCCACGCGAAAAAACTCTGGGAGGCCCTGCGCGAATCGGTGGACGCGGATCTCGAATCCCCGCCCGTGACCCCGGTGCGGATGGATAACGGCGAGCGCGTCGTGCTCAACCGCTCCTACGGGATCGTATCCCAGGCCGCGAGCCGCATTCTGAACACCGCGCTGGTGGGGCTCGTGCTGGAGGACCGGCGCTATGTTGACGCCACCCTGAACCAGATAATGGCGCTGTTCGACGAAGCGCAGTGGCCGGAATGGTCCGACCAGGCGCACCTGAACAAGGGAATGCACGCGGACTTGCGGCACGGGCAACTCGTGCTGCCCGTGGCCCTCGCCTACGACTGGCTCTACCATCAGCTCACACCCGAGGAACGGAAGGCCATTCTCGACGGCCTCGATGAATACGCGATTACGCCCTACAAAAAAGGCCTCGAGGCCGGAGAACACTGGAGCCGCCGCCACAGCAACTGGATGACCGTCGTGCTCGGCGGCTTCGGCGTCGCCGGCATGGCCCTGGGCCTCGATCACCCGGACAGCGCGATGCTCGTAGCGAATTCGCTGCCCATGATGGAGACCTACCTCGACGCCCTCGGCCCGGAGGGCGAGTTCAACGAAAGCGTGCAGTACGCGGGGTCGATGTTCTCGGTCGTGGGCTATTTCATGGCCATGCGTTACGCAAGCGGCGGGGAGGACCAGCCCTTCGACCGGCATTCGCTCGACAAATTCTACACGTGGTACATGCACTTCACCTTCCCGCCCGGGCGCGTGGCGGGCTTTGGCGATCCCGCCCCGGACATGCCCCCCGTGGTCACGCCCGTGGCTGCCGTGGCGGCCGCCACCCGGAACCCCGTGTTCCAATGGTTCTATGAGCAATACCACACCCAGATGTTGGAGTCGCACCGGCGCCGCGCCATGGAGCTGCTCTACTACGACGCCACCCTCGAACCGAAATCCCCCGCCGGCGTCCTCCCGCTCGGCCGCGCCTACCACTACCAGGGCCACCTCGTGAGCAGTCGCAGCAGCTGGGATCCCGATTCCTGCGTCTCCGTGGTCTATGGCAAGTCCGGACGCGAAGCGCACCACGGCCACGCGGACTGGGGGCAGGTCTGTATCGATGGCTACGGCGAACGCCTGATCGTGGATCTGGGCTCGCCGCCGGGCTACCCCAAGGACAGCACCGAGCGCTATTACAACTACCAGCAGTTCGGGCACAACGTCTTCGTGTTCGGCCAGAACGAACTCGGCGGCGTCCACGCCCGCGAGAAGAATCCCGGCGGCGCGACGGTGTACGCGGAGTTCGACGAAGACCGCGGCGCCGCCTGGACCTTCGATCTCGGCGCGGTGTACGGCGAGGGCTACACCGTCACGCGGACCGTCGTCCACCTGCTGCCCCGGACCGTGGTAGTGCTGGACACGGCGAAGTTGCCCGAAGTGCAGCCAATCAGCCTGCGCTGGCATCTGGCGAAGCCAGTCGAGCCCGCGCCGGATGGTTCATTTCGATGCGCGAGTGGTGGCGTGACGTTGATCGGCCGGATGGTGCAGATCGCTGGGAATGGAAGTCTATCCAACGGACAGCATGCCTATGAGCCCCCCTACAACAAACACAGACTCGGGGAAGAATTCGCGCAACGGTATGAGCCGTATATCGAAGCAAGATCGGAAGCGGATCAATGTCGGGTCATTTCGATGTTCTCGGTCACTGAATCTAACGAGTCGCATCCGGTGTGGCAGGATACACCTGCCAGGGACATATGGTCGATCCAAACGCCGGAGGGACTGGTTTCAGTTGACTTGGAGGAGGCGGGATTGACGGTGGCGCTGGATGACACAGCGTTGTGGCAGGTGGCGGTGGGAGGAGAGTAAATCTGTTGGATTCTCAGAGGTTTTCTGCAATGACCCGTCGTTTGCGCGGCGCGCGTTGGCGATTCATCGCGCACATGAACCGGGCCGACGTCGGTTTAGGGCGGGTCTCTGGAAACGCCTGGCGGATGCCGCGACATCCATTGTCGGCAAACCCGACGCATATTTTATGGAGAGTTTTTGTTTTTTCGGGTACTATCGAGGTGAGGTCGACCGTTCGACCTGCTCATGGTTCATTGTGGTGTGCGCAATTAGCGGCCTGCGAATAGCGTAGCGTCAAGAAGGTGTGCAGATAAATCTGGAGTTACCCCATAACATGGCGAGTCATTGGCTCCTGAAACTGTGCGGTCTTTTCCAGACTTTGGTTGGTATCTTTTGCTGCATAGTTTTTCTAAATCTCTGGCCAACTGCCGACTTCGTGATAGGAATTCTCTTCGGAACCATGGGCCTTTGGCTATGCGCGCTCGGTTTGGGCGTGATGGCGAGTTCACCGTGGGCCTGTTCGCTTTCCCAAGCGACGGCGTGGCTTTGCTTCGCTTTTGGTGCGTGGCAAGTCTTTGGAGAGAAGCTGATTCGTACGGCGAGAATGACGCACACGGCCGACAACGGTGACGTATGGGTGGGCCAAGTCTGTGGCCTTATGGCATTTGCAATTCTTGTAAGGCTGCTTCTTTTTGTCCTGATTCCCTTGGGGTTGGCCCTTGCCTATAGCTTTCTTCAACCCATCGCGAACGCCGGAGAACAAGGGCCGGGAAGGCGCTGGTCGAGGGACCACCCGACATCGGCCCTGGTCCTGTCGGGTCTGTATGCGGTGTCCGCGTTAATTTTGGGCTGCAACGCCTGGCTGGGGACACCATTCCTTTTCTTTGGCGTAATGCTCCCTGGCCCGATTGGCGCCCAGCTGGCCAGCCTAGTTGCGCTCGGGATGCTCTTGCTCTCTGTCGCACACGGGCTGCAATGGAAGCGGACGTGGCTCTTCTCCTCAATATTCAGCGTGGTAATCGGCGGGTCCATCATGACTACGTTGACACGCGTTGATTCCGCTGCACTCTATACTGCCATGGAGTGGTCCGCCGCACCCGGGTATCCACATATCGATGTCGCGCGCTATGGCGCCGCCTTTTGGATGTTCGGAATACTCGGACTCAATATGTACGGGCTGATGAAGCCACTGTTGTTCAGACCTGCCGAACCGGATTCGCCATTGGCTGCAACGTAGCAGCAGGTCAGCGATAGATTTTGCCTGCCAAACGCATTGGTGTGTGTCATTTTGAAGCGCCCGATGTAAAGTAGAGCATAGCGCGCCAGACCCTACAGGGGGGATTTCAAACAGCTTATTTTGTAAGGTGCTTATTTCCAATGCCTTAAAGATTTATATTACTTTTGGCACGGCCTTCGCTCTATGCCTGACAGAACACGCAGACAGCGCGGCCACCGGATGGTCCGGAGCCGCAGACTACATCAAGTTTCAGGCACTGAGTTAACGAAGGAGTTTGAGTTATGAACGCGATGACCTGCAAGTCCAACAGCAACTGCAACGCCCTGTCGCCCTGGGCCGGCTTCCGGGACCTGGAAAACCACCTCGAACGCGTATTCCACGGCCACGCCAACCCCGGCGCCTGGATGCCCCCGGTCGACATCTATGAGACCGCGGACGCCTACATCCTCGAGGCCGATCTCCCCGGCATGAAAAAGGAAGACATCGCGGTGCAGGTCGTGCAGGACCGGGTCTCCATCAAGGGCGCGCGGAAGCGGCCCGAGCGCGTGGCTGAAACGGGCTACCGCCGCTACGAACGCGCCGAGGGCCAGTTCGAGCGGAACTTCCGGATCAACGGCGGCGTGGATGCGGCGAAGGTCGAGGCCAGATTCGAGAATGGCGTCCTCACGGTGACCCTGCCGAAGCCGGAAACCGCGAAGCCCCGGCAGATTGACGTGAAAGTGAGCTAACAGCCTGCCACACCGGCCATGCGAAGCCTCCCGCCGCGCCGCCTCCTCCGGGCGCGGCGGGGGCGTTTTTCGTTCGCCCCTGGATCGCGTGCCATCATGTGCGCTTTGCATCATTACGGGCGCCTTTCGTATGCTGCGGGGAGTTTCACCCAAACCCGTTCGATGACACGGCGCGAGACGCGCTGAAGGCCCCATGGAATCTACGCTTCCCACGCTTTCTGTCGTACTGCCCGCCTGCAACGAGGCGGACAATGTGCGCCCCCTCACCGAGGCGCTTCGCGAAGTCCTCGATGGGCTGGAGACTCCTTGGGAAGTCATCTGGGTAAACGACGGCAGCGCGGACGGCACGGCCGAAGCCATCGACGCGCTGGCGGCGGCGGATCCCCGGGTGCGCGCGCTCCATTTCTCCCGAAACTTCGGCCATATGGCCGCGCTCTGCGCCGGTCTGGAGGCCGCCCGGGCCACTGGCGCCGTTGTCACCATGGATGCCGACGGCCAGCATCCGCCCGCGCTAATCCCCGATCTGGTGTCGCGCTGGAAGGCCGGCGCCGATATCGTTCAGACCCTGCGCGAGCCGTCGAGCCAGGAAGGTTTTCTCAAGCGCCAATCCTCGGCGGGATTCTACCGGGTCCTGGGCTGGCTCGCGGATATCGATCTGCCCGCGGGCGCGGCGGACTTCCGCCTGATGGATCGCCAGGCCGTGGATGCGCTCAACAGCCTGCCGGAGCGCGTGCGCTTCGTGCGGGGCCTCGTGCACTGGGTCGGCTTCACCTGCGAGTGCGTCTCGTATGCGTCCGCGCCGCGCCAGCACGGCGAAACGAAGTACAGCTTCTTCAAGATGATGGCCTTCGCGCTCAGTGGCCTAACGTCCTTCTCCGTGCGCCCCCTGCGCCTTTCCTTCTTGATGGCGCTCATCGTTATCGCGCTCGCCGCGTGCTACAGCGCCTTTGTCCTCTGGGCCTGGTGGGCCGGTCTCGCCCTCACGCCCGGCTGGGCAAGCATCATCCTGGTCATGATGCTACTCGGCGGCGCCCAGCTCTTCGCCATCGGCATCGCCAGCGAGTATCTGGCCCGCAGCTACATGGAGCAGAAACAGCGCCCCATCTATATCCTCCGCAAACCCCGGCCACGCGAAACGGATTCGCCATGAGCGGCGCCTGCATCTGCTGTGAAGGGGCGGACGCCGTCCCGCACCTGCGTGGCCTGCTTCGGTGTCCCGACTGCACCCATGTCTGGGCGGACATGCGCCTGTCGGACGAAGAACTCCGCGCACTTTACGCCGAAAACTACTTCCTTGGCGAAGAATACCTCGACTACGAAAAGGAGGCGCCCGCGCTCCGTCGAAACTTCCGGCTGCGCCTCCGCGAGCTCACGGCCCGCGCCCCGGGCGGCGCCCTCTGGGAAATCGGCTCGGCGTACGGCAATTTCCTCCAGGAGGCGCGGGAATACTACGCCGTGGCCGGCTGCGACATCTCCGATCACGCCGCCGCCCGCGCCCGCGACGTTTTCGGCCAGCAGGTGACCTGCGGCGACTATCTGACCCTTGATATCCCCATGGGCCAGGACGTCGTGTGCCTCTGGGATACCATCGAGCACCTCGCCGCCCCCGCGCCCTATCTGGCGCGCGCCGCGGAGCAATTGAGGCCCGGCGGCGTCCTCGCCCTGAGCACCGGCGACATCGGCGCGTGGCTCGCCCGCGTGCGCGGGGAGAAATGGCGGCTCATTCACCCGCCCACGCACCTCCACTATTTCACCGCCCGTTCCATGCGGACCCTCCTCGCGCGGCTGGGCTTTGTCGAGGTGGAAGTGCGCCACCACGCCTTCTGGCGGAGCGCGGACGCCGTGGCCTACCGCCTGATCGGCCATCCCCCGGATCGATGGACCGCGGGCCTCTACCGCCTGCTGAATCGGGCCGGCGCGCTGGACTTTTCCTTTCCGGTGAACACCTTCGACCTGATGACCGTGTATGCGCGGAAGGGCGCCGCCGAATGAGGGCGTGTTTTTCGCAACATCCCCGGCTGCGCGAGGCCCTGCTGGCCCTGGCGGCGCTCATTATCATCGCCGGCGCGCTCGCCCTCACCTTCCTGCACGTGCTCCGCTCCGGACCGGAGGACATTGCGGGACGTTACGACATCTTCCGCTACTACGGCCCCATCACCTTCTATCTCGATTTTTGCCTCAGCCAGGGCGAACTCCCGCTCTGGAATCCCATGGTCTATTGCGGGCTGCCGAACGCGGCCAACCCGCAGGCCTTCGTTTTCTACCCGCTGAACCTGCTGCGGAGCCTGCTCCTGCCGTCCGTGAGTCCGCTCGCGACCAACATCAGCCTCGTAATCTTCGTCGGCCTGCACCTGCTCGCGATGGGGTGGGGGACCTGGCTCCTGGCGCGCGCGCACCGCCTCAGCTTCCCGGCCGCGCTCGTGGCCGCGCTCGCCTGGGTATGCAGCGCCCTCATCGTGCGGCGGGCCTGCGAGTACCACTTCCTCTACACCATGGCCTGGCTGCCGTTTCTGCTCATCCTGGTCAAAGCCGCCATCGACGCGCGGGAAGCCCGCCTCAAATTCGCCATCGCCCTCGCCGCCGGCCTGCTCTTCGGCATGGCCATTCTCGGCGGCTTCCTGCAAATCGTGAACTACCTCGGCGTCACCATTGCCTTCTACGCCCTCCTCTACCGGGCCTCCCTCGCCGGAGAAGGGCGCGGATGGCGCGCGGCGCTCGCCCGCGTCGGCGTGGAATCCGTCTGCTTCGCCACTATGCTGGCTGTCGCGGGCCTGATCGCGCTGGTATTGCTCCTTCCCGTGACCGAGCTCGCCCCCTTCTCCACCCGCGACAAGGGCTCGTCGGTCAGCATGTACTCCGACCTGATGGCCTGGGACATCAAGCGCCTCTACCAGAGCCTCGTGATTTACGCCGGCCCCCAATGGGAAACCGAGACCGCGCGCCTGGCGGGCGTGACGGCCATCCTCCTCGCCGTAGCCGGATGCTTTCACCGCCGCCGGGGCCTCGTGGCCCTCTTCGGGCTGCTCGCCTACGCCTTAATCGATTGCGGCTTCGGACCGCCCTTCCCGATTGCCTCACTCGTGAACCTCGTTACCCCGTTCTCCTCCTCGGCCTACTCGCGTGGCTTCGATTTCGCGCTCTTGCCCCTGGGCATGCTCGCGGGCCTCGGCGTGGACACCCTCCGCGACGCCGCGACCCGGCCCGCTGCGCGGCGTTTTCTCGCGGTCGCCCTGCTTTATGCCGCCGGCGTCACGCTGATCCCGCTCTGGGGCTGGACCCACCCCCACGGCTACCTGCCGGTGTCGGGCCTGGTGGTCCTGATTCCCGCGCTGGGCCTGCTGCTCATGCTGGCCGCCATCGCGCTCCGGGGCCGCGCGGCGGGGGCGATCGCCTTTCTACTGCCCTTCGTGTTGCTCGCCGAAACCCTCGCGTGGAACAGCGTCTTCGTGCCCTGGATGATCGCGCGCCACCTCAACGAAACCCCGCCGCTGCAAGCCGGCCACCAATTCCCCCAGGCCAACCGGCGCGGCACGGATCCGATACCCAACCGCACGCTTTACAGCATGCGGCCCGCCATAAACGGCGTGGACCCCCTGCACCTGGCGGACATGCGGGTGCTCGTGAGCGGCCAGTTCCGGGAAAAGCTGAACAAACGCGAAGTGCGTGACTGGGAACCGACCGCCGAAAATGCGCGGGGGAATCTCTTCCTGAAGCGCTTCTTCTGGCTCGTTCCCGCGTGGGACGATGCCCCGCTGCCCGGGAAGACCGATCTGTTTCCCCCGACTTCCGTGGTCTACCTCGACGAAGCGCCCGCGCTGGACGTCCCCCGCCACAGCGGACCGGGAGGGACCTGGGCCAGCGTGTCGGAACGCGCAATCCGGGTCGAAATCCCCGGCGCCGCCGCGCAGGTGAACGACCCCGCGACGCCCCTGCGGTCACGATTCTTGTTTACGGTCCCGGAGACCATTGAGGGCGTTTCCGCGGGCTCCTCCGGCGCGCTCCACAGCGCGCTGGTGCTGCACTACGTCGGCGATACCCCCGCACAGGTGGATACCGTTTTCGTGGACCGGGAAGACGGGGCCCGCACGTGGGGCCTACGGCACCGCCCGGGCCGGGGTGCGGGGGTATTGGAGGTCCCCGTGCCCGATATGCGCGCGGGGACCGCCGAAGTGACCATCAAGCCGGAGAAGCAGGGCAATTTCCGGCTCACCGACGCCTATCTGGCCGTGGACCCGGAGGATCGCGATCAAAACATTGCGATCCGGGACTTCTCCGCCAACCGCATGGCGCTGTCGGTCGAAGTGGCGGGGGAGAGGCCGTCCATGCTGGTCTTCCTGGATGCCTGGTATCCCGGTTGGACTGCCTGGATCAACGGAGAGCCCGCACGGATTCAACGCGCGAACGGTGCTTTCAAGGCGATCGCCCTGCCGCCGGGGACGCACGAGGTCGTCTTCGCGTTTCGGCCGCGATCGGTCTACATTGGCCTGGCGATCTCGCTCCTCGCCGCGGTGGGCGCCTTCGGAGCCATGGCCGTGCTGCTCATTCGCTACCGGCGGGATCAGCATCGCCGCCCGTCGCCGGCGCCGTTGCTGGAGGCGCCGGATTCCGCGCAGCCGTGAGGCCCGCCCCGATCAGGTAGACGCAATACGCGAGCAACAGCCATGAAAGCAGGGCCGACAACGCATACTGCGACTCCAGAAACCCCGTGATGTTGAACGCGTGGAACGCGATGACGACCCCGAAGGAGATTGCGGCCCCAATCAGGCGCACGGTGCTGTCCAGGCGCGGCAGAAAAAGAAACAGCGGCAGCAGCAGCGCGATTTGGTAGTACGTCGTGGGCGAGCTGAGGATAAACATCGGGACATAGGAAAACGCCACGGCCTCGTAGTCCTCCAGCTTCCGGACACCGAAGAAGGCAAGCAGCAAGCCCACAATCTGGCAGGCGCGCCACGCGATCTGGTGCTCCCCAAACCACGCTTCCTTCCCCGCGATGCCATCGAAGGCGTGGAGGAAGGCGTATTTGAACCCCGTGCGTTGCGATACCAGGTCCTCGTCGTGCAGTGCGATCTTTTCGAGGAAATCCCGCCAGTGTTGCAGGCCTCCATCCCAGACCACGCTCGCGGTCACCAGCGCCACGGCCACCGCCGCGAAGGCCCAGAAAAACTCCACATAGTGCCGCGCGATCCGACGGTTCGTGTAGATGTCCCAAGCGAAGCGCGCGCCCATCCCGAAGAGAAACACCAGGGGGAACAAACGCGACATCCCCGCAACCGCCACCAGCGCCCCGGCGCTCTTGAAGTGGCCCAGCCGCAGCAGACAGATCGCGATCCCCAGGCAAGCCAGCCAGTCCCAGCGCAGCAGGGCGCCCCGGATTTCATTGACCCCGTACATGCCGAAGGCGAAGTGGGCCCCGAAATAGACCAGCACAAGCAGCATGACGCGCGCTCCAAACGCGCTGCGCACCGCCCCCAGCATCAACGCGAGCAGCAGCGGGTCCAGCCAGAGGAGCAGCCGCATGTGGAAGGGCTGGGCCGTGTCCGTCGCGTTCGTGATCCAAGCCCCGAACATATTCCACACCGGCGTCGCGTTGTACCCCTTGTCATGCACCACGCCCGGCCAGCGCCGTGGAATGGTGATCTCCTGAAAATACGCCACGTCCTTCTTGAACGCGTCCCAGCGCTCCGGGGTGAACAGCGCGCGGTAGCGCTCGGCGTCGCGCATGATGTCCGCGGCGGGTTCCATCGCGTAGGTCCGCATGCTGCGGACCCGGTCATGCATCAGGCGCCCATTGTTCTCGGTATTGGCCACGACCGTGGCGTTGTAGAGGTCGTCGTAGCCCAGTTCGGCGGAGTACTTGGCCCCCAGGTAGTAGTGATACCAGCCGTGCGGGTTCATGAAGCGGCCATGCTTGGGGTAATAGCCGAAATCGAGGAAGAAGGCCACCGAGAGGATCGCGAGCACGCCCAAGGCGATCCCGGCGCGCCGGTCCACATCCGGAAGCCGGTGCTGGCGGGCGATCCGCAGAATAATCAGCAGCCCGATCGCCGCCGCGCAAACGAGGATCTTCCCAATGGCGATGAGCGTAAGCAGATTCACAAGCGCCTCTCCCGGACCGCGGCACAAAGCCCGTATGGTAGGGCGAGCGGGTGTGGAATTCAAGGGCCGCCCGGGGTGCGCGGATCCGCCCCCCGCCGGGAAGTCCGTCCAGCCGCGTTCCCGGACACAACCGTCCTGCGAACTCTGCAATGCGGCGGAAGGAAACGGGCGGGGGAGAGGGCTACTTGTACCGGTAGGTGATGCGACCCTTGGTCAGGTCGTAGGGGGACATTTCGAGGGTGACGCGGTCACCGGGCAGGATACGGATGTAGAACTTGCGCATCTTCCCCGAAATGTGCGCCAGGACCATATGGTCATTCTGGAGCCGCACGCGGAACATGGCGTTGGGCAGCGGTTCTACCACCGTACCTTCGACTTGGATGGATTCTTCTTTTTGCATACGTTGCGATCAATACCTTTTTGCTATGCGTCAGGGTCAATGGATCCAGGAGCGCTCATGCCGCTACCGGCTTGTCCCCCGGGCATACTCCTCTGTGAGTATACCACAAAAATGCCCGCCCCTTTCAAGCGCGCTCTTGCGTTTCGTGCGGGCCGTGGCGTACGCTCCTCTCTTCGGCCTCAATTCGCCACAATGGCGCTCCACGGACCAGCCTTCTGGCCCACGAAAAGGACCCATAAATGACCGGTATTACTTCGTTTTTGTGCCTCGCGGGTTGCCTCGTCGCCGCAACTCCCTCCGCGGACCTCGCCACCGCCGTGAACGCCTTTCTCGACGGGCTCGACGGCAGCCAGCGCGCCCGCGCGACCTTCGCCTTCGATTCCGACGAGCGCTGGAACTGGCATTTCGTCCCCCGCGAGCGCGCCGGCGTCTCCTTTCGCGATTTCAACGAAGCCCAGCGGGATCTCGCGCTGGCGGTGTTGAAGGCCGGCCTCAGCGAACAGGGCTTTCTGACCGCCGAGACCATTCGCGACCTCGAAAACGTGCTCCGCGAAATCGAAGGCCCCCAGGCGACCCACCGCGACCCGCTCGCCTACCACTTCCTCGTCTTCGGAACCCCCGAACCCGAGGGGACCTGGGCACTCCGCTACGAAGGCCACCACCTCGCCCTCAACTGGACCGTGGTAGGCGGAAAGCCCATCGCCACGACCCCACAGTTCCTCGGGAGCAACCCCGGCGACGTCCAGCACGGCCCCCACGCCGGCACGCGCGCCCTCGGCGATCTCGAGGACCTCGGACGCGCCTTCGTCACGGAATTGGACGAAGCAGCCCGCGCGGCGGCCATCCTGAGCGACACCGCGCCGCGCGACATTCTGACCGGAGCCTCGCGCGAGGCCGAACCGCAGGAAGACCGGGGCGTCCGCTATGCCGATCTCGCGCCGGAGTTTCAAGCCCGGATGATTTCCCTGATCGAGGCCTTCGCCCGTGTCCAGCGCCCCGAAATCGCCGAACAGCGGCTTGCCCGCATACGGCGCGCCGGGCTCGACGATGTGAAGTTCGCCTGGATGGGCGGCCTCGAAAAAGGACAGGGCCACTACTACCGGATCCAGGGCAAGACCTTCATTCTCGAATACGACAACACCCAGAACAACGCCAACCACGTCCACGCGGTCTGGCGCGACTTCCACGGCGACTTCGGCCGCGACCTCCTCCGCGACCACTACGCGCGCCACCCCCACTAACCCACAAGAACGCGCCTCAGGCGCGTTCACGTGCCCGGAGCAAGTCGCCCCCATCCCCGCCAAGAACACTCCACCCGAGCGCTTCAACAGGAGGTTGGGCATCCTGCCCGAGACAGCGTAAGGCCACTACTCTCGAGCAGCTGCTCCGAAATATCAAAGGGCGCCACGGGCGCCACACTGCACCCGCCAATCCCACCCCACACGCCCAGCGAAAAACATTTGCAAATCCCCCCACAACGGTGTACAATATGTCGTGAGATTGCGATATGTCCACGTGTGGCCCCACCTATGGGCTCGGAAGGATACCCCCCATGAAAATCAGCGATTCGATGACACGCGCCGCCATGGACCACGCGCGCCTCGTCGCCGCCGCCTTGCTCGCGGCCTGCGTCGCCGTTGCGCTCCTCGCCGGACTGCCCAGCGTCTTTCCCGATGCCCTCCCCGCGCTGAACGGCGTCAAGGTCGACACCGACCCCGAGAACATGCTGAGCCGCGACGAGGCGGTCCGCGTATTCCACAACGACATGAAGAGAGTCTTCGCGCTGAACGAAATGGTCGTGCTCGGCGTGGTCAATGAATCCCACCCCGATGGCGTATTCAACCCCGAATCCCTGCGCAAGATATACGAGCTCACCGAATACGCGCAGACGCTGCGAGGCGAGGCCATCGGCCAAACCGATCCCCAGGCCGGCGTCATCCGCGCGGATGTCATCGCCCCGTCAACGGTCGACAATATCGAGCAGGGCGGCCCGGGCGTCGTGAAGTTCGAGTGGCTCATGCCCGGGCCCCCCGCCACCGAGTCTGACGCCATCGCCGTGCGCGACAAGGCCCGCCGGATCCCCTTCCTCGACGGCACCCTGCTCTCGGAGAGTGGGGGGGCGCTCTGTCTCTACCTGCCCCTGACCTCGAAGGATCTGAGCTACAACGTCTACTCCAGTCTCCGCGACCGGATCGCCACTTTCGAGGGGGACGAGCGCTACTTCATCACCGGGTTGCCCGTGGCCAACGACACCTTCGGCCATGAGATGTTCGTTCAGATGGCGATTTCGGCCCCGACGGCCATGGTCGTCATCTTCCTCCTGATGCTCTTTTTCTTCCGGAAGCTCACTCTGATCATATCGCCGATGCTGATTGCGCTGGCCTCCGTCATCCTCACGATGGGGACGCTGGTTATCACCGGCAACACGATTCACATCATGAGCTCGATGATCCCTATTTTCATCATGCCCATCGCTGTGCTCGATTCGATCCACATCCTGTCGGAATTCTTCGACCGCTACCAGCAGACGCGCAACCGCCGCGAGACCATGTTGCAGGTCATGGACAACCTCTTCACACCCATGCTCTACACCTCGCTGACTTCGTCGGCGGGTTTCGCATCCCTGGCGCTCACCCCGATCCCGCCGGTACAGGTTTTCGGGCTCTTTGTCGCCATGGGCATCATGCTGGCCTGGTTCCTCACCATCACCTTCATTCCCGCGTATATCATGTTCATCCCGGAAAAGCGCCTGGAGAACTTCGGGCTTGTGCATGAGCCCGGTGCGGAGGAGGCCATCGAAAAGGGGCCGATCGCGCGCTTCCTGCACTGGATCGGCTATTTCGCCTTCCACCACGCCAAAGGCGTCGTGGCCGCCGCCGTCCTCCTGCTGGCGGTCGCGGCTTACGGCATCGCGAATATCGAAATCAACGACAACCCCACCAAGTGGTTCAAACAGTCGCACCCCATCCGCGTGGCCGATAAGGTCCTCAACGAGCACTTCGGCGGCACCTACATGGCCTACCTCGTACTGCGCGCGCCCGGCGAGTCCGCCGAAACCGCCCTCGCGGGGACCAGCCAGCCCGAAGCCGAGGAAACGCCCGACGCGCCCGCCCTGCCCGCTGGACTGGGGGGCGACAGCGCGCCCGCCCTGCCCGCCGGCCTGGGGGGCGACCGTGCGCCGGCCCTGCCCGCCGGCCTGGGGGGTGCGCCGGTGGAAGAAGCAGCGCCCGCCCGGGCGGCGGATTCCGGAAAACCGGAAACCTTCAAGGATCCCGAAGTGCTCCGCTATATGCGCGGCCTCCAAGACCATCTGCAAACGACCGGCGTCGTCGGCAAATCAAATTCCGTCGCCGATATCGTGCGCACGGTCCACCGGGAACTGATCGATGGCAGCGAGGAGAATTTCCGTATCCCGGACAGCCCCGCCGCCGTCGCGCAGTGCCTCATGCAGTTCCAGAGCAGCCACCGGCCCGACGACCTGTGGAAGCTGGTCACCCCCGACTACCGCCAGACCAGCCTCTGGGTGCAGCTTCGCAGCGGCGACAACGTGGATATGACCCACGTCGTGGATGAAGTGGCCCGCTACATGGTGGAGAACCCCCCGCCCGTCCCCCTGGAACACGAGTGGTTCGGCCTCTCCTACATCAACGTGGTCTGGCAGGAGAAGATGGTCGCCGGCATGCTCGAGGCCTTCCTCGGGAGCTTCCTGGTCGTCCTCTTCATGATGGTCATCCTCTTCCGGTCGGCGCTCTGGGGCCTGCTCTCCATGATCCCGCTGACCCTGACCATCGCGCTGATCTACGGTGTTGTCGGCATCATCGGCAAAGACTACGACATGCCCGTGGCCGTGCTCTCGTCCCTCACCCTCGGCCTCGCGGTCGACTTCGCGATCCACTTCCTCGCCCGATCCCGCGCCCTGTATGCAACCTACGGATCCTGGGACGCCTGCCACGACCACGTCTTCGGCGAGCCGGCCCGCGCGATCATGCGCAACGTCGTGGTCATCGCCGTCGGCTTCACACCCCTGCTCCTGGCCCCCTTGCTTCCCTATGTCACCGTCGGCATCTTCCTGGCCTCGATTCTTCTCGTTTCCGGGCTGGCCACGCTGCTGCTGCTACCTTCGCTGATCCGCCTGCTGGAACCGCTCCTGTTCCCCAAAACCCAGTTGGTGGCCATGCTATGCCGTTTCGGAACCACCTTTGTCGCAAGCGTAATCGGCATCTTTCTCGTCGCCGTAAACGCGCACCCGTTCCTGGGCGTCACCTGGGCCACCCTGCTCACCGCCATCGCGCCCCTCGTTCTGGTCGCCGCCGGGATCAGCTGGGTCCTCGCCCGGCGCAGCTCGTGCCGCACCTGGCCAGCCGCCGAAACGGAGGCGCCATGACACTGCTCAGAAAACTCTCCCGAAAGAAACAGGTTGCAGTATCAACACAGCTGCTGCTCTCAGATTTCAAAGGGAGATACGGGTGCCACGTTCAAGCTCCGTGGCTCCGCCGCGAAGGCTTGAGCGTGCGAGATTCCAGTAGAGCGCCAACAATCAGAAGCAGCATTTCATCCAAGATGGTTTGCGCGAAGCGTCATGAAAGCCTGTAACTCCAGGGCCTTTACGCCCAGTAGCTATTGAAATCCACAGAACGTTGAGACAAATACGTCAAGGAGACCAGCCATGAAACTCTCTATACGCAACGCCACCCTGGCCCTCGCCCTCGCCGCCTTCCTCGCGGCCCCGGCGCCAGCCCAGGAGACCCCCAGCGTCGACGAGATCGTCCAGAAAGCCCAGCACATGGCCTACTACCAGGGCCAGGATGGCCGCGCCAAGGTCACTATGACCATCAAGGACAAGCAGGGGCGCACCCGAACCAAGGCCTTCACCATCCTGCGCATGAACGCGGACGACCAGGACCGCGAGCAGAAGTTTCTCGTCCACTTCTCCGAACCCGCCGACGAGCGCGGCACGGTCTTCATGGTGCACAAGCACGTCGGCAAGGAGGACGACCGCTGGCTTTACCTGCCCGCCCTCGACCTGGTCAAGCAGATCGCCGCGAGCGATGAGCGCACCAGTTTCGTGGGTTCCCATTTCTTCTACGAGGACGTCTCCGGACGCGGGATCGAAGAAGATACGCACGAACTCGTGGAGACCACGGCAAACGCCTACGTCTTGAAGAACACGCCGAAGAACCCGGGCGCGGTGGAGTTTGACTCCTTCACGATGTATATTGACAAGAACTTCTTCATTCCATTCGAGATTCGGTTTGAGAAGGGCGGCAACGTCTACCGCATCGCCCGCGTCCTCGAAGTCAAGGACATCACGGGAAGCGACGGAACCGTCTACAAGACCGTGACCAAGTCGGAAATGGTGGACGTCGAGTCCGGCGGTTCGACGCGGCTGGATTACGAAAGCGTCGAATACGGCGTCGGCCTGAGCGACGATCTCTTCACGGAGCGCTACCTGCGCAAGCCGCCCCAGCAGTTCCTGAGGTAGTCCGGTTGCGCGCCGCCCCCGGCTGGGCGGCGGCGCGCCCATTGGTTATGACAGGGCATACATCATGATACACACGCGTCTCCCGCGCACGATTTCCCTGCTGGCATGCGGCCTGATCCTGCTCGTCGGCCTCCCCTTCAATCCCGCCGCCGCCCAGGACGAACCCGCGTTGCCCCCCGGCCTCGGCGGGCCAGAACCGGACGACGCCCCCGCGCTCCCGCCCGGCCTCGGCGGGGGGGAGGCCCCGGGCTTGCCACCGGGCCTGGGCGGGCCGGAAACCGGCGATGCGCCCGCACTGCCGCCCGGCCTGGGCGATGCGCCGGAAGATTCCGCCGCGCCCGAAGCCGGGTCCGGCGATACGCGCTTGATCGATCGCCTGCCGCCATGGCTCCACGGCTTCTGGGAAACCCGCGCGGGGATGCGGACCCACAACGATCCGGAACAGCCGGGGGATATCAGCATCGGCGAAACCCGCCTGCAACTCGAAGGCAAGAAGTTCTGGGACGCCGCCAGCCTCGAAGTCACCGCCGATTTCGTGGGGGACGCCGTGGATGAGGAGGGCCATTTCGACCTCCGCCAGCTACGCCTCAGTTTCTCGCCGCTCGATACCGTCGACATCCGCATCGGGCGGCAGGTGCTCACCTGGGGTACGGGCGATATGCTCTTCATCAACGATCTCTTCCCCAAGGACTGGCCGTCCTACTTCCTCGGCCGCGATCAGGAATACCTCAAGGCCCCCTCCGACGCCCTTCGCGTCGGCTGGTACCCCGGCCCCGTTAACATCGAAGTGGTGTACACGCCCCGATTCGATCGCGACCGTTTCATCCGCGGCGCCCGCGTCACCTACCACAACCCGCTCTTCGGGCCCTCGGGGCGCGACAGCCAGGTGCAGAGCAGCCCCCCGAATGACTGGTTTCAGGACGACGAAATCGCCCTCCGCATCTACCGCCGCGTCAACCGCTTCGAACTCGCGTTCTACGCCTACGACGGCTTCTGGAAAAGCCCCGGCGGCCAGTCCTTCATTCCCTTCGAAGCCACCCACCCGCGGTTGCGCGTCTATGGGGCGAGCGCGCGCGGCCCGCTGGGCAAGGGGATATTCAACGTGGAAGCCGGTTACTACGACTCGCGGGACGACCGGAGCGGTGCGGATTTCGCCGTGAACAACAGCGAGTTCCGCTTTCTCATCGGGTACGAACAGGAGCTCGCGAAAGAGTTCACCGGCGCCGTCCAGTACTACCTCGAACACATGATGGACTACGACGCCTACGCCAATTCCCCCTTCTTCCTGTTCCTCCCGAAGCGCGACGAGGACCGACACGTCTTCACCGCGCGCCTCACCAGACTCCTCATGAACCAGAACCTCACCCTCAGCTTCTTCGCATACTACAGCCCCACCGACAAGGACGCCTACCTGCGGCCCAAAGCCACCTACAAGGTAAACGACCACTGGACCGTGGAAGCAGGGGGGAACGTGTTCCTCGGGCAGGACGACCACACCTTCTTCGGGCAGTTCGAAGCAACCACCAACGTCTACGCGTCGATGCGCTTCTCTTTCTGAGGGGATCAGATGCGGAAGCCGCGCTACTTGAAGCGCTCGCCCACACACGCCATGATGTTATTCAGGTGCGGCTCATTGATCTGGTAGAAGATCTGGCGCCCACGCCGTTCCGCGCGAAGCAGCCCGCGGTCCTTCATCTTACCCAGATGTTCAGACGCCATATGGCTCGGAATGTCGCACGCCTCCGCCAGCTCGCCCACCGGGTACTCCCCCTGGATCAGCATCTGCACCATCCGCAGGCGGTGCGGGTGCGCCAGCGTGCGCAGGCATTCGGCCGCCTTCTCCAATCCCTCCAGGGACGTCAGCGGACATACTTTGTTTCGCGTGGTCATGGTTCGCACTGCTCCGTCTCTACCCAGACATACGTATTATATATCGCAATATGACGATATGTCAACCCAGAAAAAACACGCAAACAGCCAAGACAAATGCTCCGCACCCCGCGACCACAACACCGCACCCTCCTCAATGCATCCCAGACCAACGCGTCAACCCGTGCCACGCGATCGCGCCCCCGAAGGATCGCGGGCATTCCTGCCCGCGACAACGACCGCCCCCGCCAGCACAACACCGCACCCTCCTCAACGCACCCCAGCCCCGCGCGTCATCCCGTGCCACGCGATCGCGCCCCAGCGCGTTCGTGTGCCAGGAGCAACGCCCGCCCACCACCGCCAAGCACCACCCCACACGAGCGGCTCCACACCCCACACGAGCGGCGAAAAGGCCCCCCCTCCCGGCGTGCCACGGACAAGCCCCCGCCCGTCATCCCGTGCCACGCGATGGCGCACCAGCGCCTTCGTGTGCCAGGAGCAACGCCCGCCCACCACCGCCAAGCACCACCCCACACGAGCGGCTCCACACCCCACACGAGCGGCGAAAAGGCCCCCCTCCCGGCGTGCCACCGACAAGCCCGCAAGGGCTTGCCCGTGCCAGTCCCCAGGGACTGACGCGCCAAAACCACACCAACCACCAAAATCAGCCCACACGTCCAACAGAGCACAAACCCCCATCCCAGCCACCCCAACCGGCGGGTCTGTCCCGTCGCCGTCCACCCCAGCCCCGCGCGTCAACCCGTGCCACGCGATCGCGCCCCAGCGCGTTCGTGTGCCAGGAGCAACGCCCGCCCACCACCGCCAAGCACCACCCCACGGCAAACCACACCCCGCTCCACACCCCCCTCCCGGCGTGCCACGGACAAGCCCCCGCGCGTCAACCCGTGCCACGCGATCGCGCCCCAGCGCGTTCGTGTGCCAGGAGCAACGCCCGCCCACCACCGTCAACACCACCCCACACGAGCGGCTCCACACCCCACACGCTCCACACCCCCCTCCCGGCGTGCCACGGACAAGCCCCCGCGCGTCAACCCGTGCCACGCGATCGCGCCCCAGCGCGTTCGTGTGCCAGGAGCAACGCCCGCCCACCACCGTCAACACCACCCCACACGAGCGGCTCCACACCCCCCACGCTCCAGCCGTCCCCCCTCCCGGCGTGCCACGGACAAGCCCGCAAGGGCTTGCCCGTGCCAGTCCCCCCAGGCGCGCCCTGGCAGCCAATGCTGCTCCGAAAACACAACGACGAGCGCGCAAAGAACGTGGCACAGCCGTCCCGGCCAGGGCAATCTCATTTAAACTCGATCTCGGTATATGGACGTAAACTTGAATCGATTTGGAACCTTGAATCAACGATAGTGAGCGTTGTGGAGCGCCGGCATCTGTGCCGGCAGGGTCAGAGATTCGCCGCATGCGAAATGCCAGCGCTCCAACACGCGCCTTTTGTACATTGATGGCTCATGGCCGGCTGGGACGTGCTCAACGAAGAGGACGGCACCGGCACGCTGCTGCGCACGCGCTTCGGCGGCCTGGCCATCGCCGCGGGAAGCTCCGCCGCCACGGGAACCTGGGCCTACTATTTCCCGTCCCGGCCGAAGCTCCGCCGCAGGAGGTATAATTCACCGGCCACACCTGGGTCGCCGCTGCGCGGCTGTACTATACCGCCTACCGGTACTACAGCCCCGACGCTAACCGCTGGCTCACCCGGGATCCCCTGGGCATGGTCTACGGCCCGAATGTGTATGCGTATGTGGTGAATAATCCGGTGAGTATGTGGGAGACTATAGGAACGTTTGCAGCTACCGCCTCCTTTAGCATGAGTATCAGCTCTCTCGGAAACCTACAACAGGGAAAGGCAAGAAGCGACTACGCAGCGTTCGGGAGGACCGTGACCCAGCTGGCGAGTATAGCCAGCCGATTGGAAATGATCGGTGACTTTGCCGATACTCTTGACTTTGAACTTCTCGCGCTGAACAGGGCTATCGGTCAAAATAGCTCTCGGTCGGTTTGCGGGAAAGCTTTGAGTTGTTGATCGAATAATTTGGAGTCAGTGATGCGCAATGTATTTGTAGTGCGCCAATTGTATCACTACAGCGAACGACAGTTTGCCCACACGGAACACGAGGCGGTATTTTCGACGTTCGACGCTGCGCACAAGTTCATGCTGGAACACCTGAGCAATCCAGATGCAAGCGTAGTTGAATTGCAATGCTTCAGAAATGGTAACACTTTAGCGGAATGAAGTTGACTTGATTACTCCACGACACAAACCCGCCCCGCAACGGAAGGGCGGACCAATGGGAGCGCGGGCGGCCCGCCCGCATCGCGCCGAAGGCGCGAATTTGATCAACGGGGGTGGTCCGGGTCCAGTCTTCCTCCCGATCAAATGTGCCGACATTGCGAACACGCTTTGCACCTCCGGTGCATTGCAGGCGGGGACGCCTGCGCTCCCAGCCTTGCGCGCTCTCCTCGTAGTGTCGCGGGAAACTAGCAAAAAGACTGGCTCAACTTCAGACGGCTAAAGTATTACCAGAAATGAAATTACTGAAATTTGTCTAGACACGCCAAATGATCCTAATCGCTACCTGAAGAGGGTTTATCTGCCAACAGGAAAACTTCACATCGATTATACGAGTGAGGAAGGCCGTCAATACCAAGTCGTCGATGGTACCGCGAGTAAATTTGCTGTAGGTGATCTTGTGAAAATTCTTCCAGACTACCTTTTCCCGGGGAGTGTTTTGTTTCAAGGTGGGAGCGGCGTTATTGGAGCGTTGGCCAATAGATCCAGTACCTGTCGGTGGTGTAATGAGTACGACTATGATGTGTTTGTGTTGACAGAGAGAGGGAGGCTCTGCAGTTTGTCAACGCTGGAAGCAGCGCTTGAGACGTTATCAGATCCGCTTGAGGTGGAGCTCGAATTCATGGAGAGATTGTCCGATCATTTAAAAGGGAAGAAGTCTCTTTCCAAGGAAATGAGCGATAGGTTAGCCCAATTCCAACAGGACCAACCCTTGTATTTGCTCAATACAGAAATCTACGATTTTTCGACGGGGTCCATTTTGCAGGCGTAATATTCAACCTACAATTATTCTGGCGAATGTGGAAAGCCGGAACAGCCACCAGTTTTGGGTCTCAAGCAACAGCCTGGGCCGCCGCGTGACGGTGACCTTCCCCCAGACAATCGCAACCACATAATAACGAGTACGACCTCCTGGCCTTGCCACGAAGCCTATCGACCTCAATCCCGTTGCGGGCGAGGCGCATGGTTAGTTCTTGAACCGCAGAGAACGCAAAGGGAGCCTTTTTGCGTTCTTTGCGCTCTTTGCGGTTGATAATCCACTCCCCAATTCTCCGGCGCGCGCGGCTTCTCCCCGATCGCCCCCCCCGAACGCGGTAACGCGTCATTTTTTCCTTGCCAGATGCGTCCCCTTGGCCTATACTACCCCAGGCAACGAAATCCCAGGCAGGAGCGGCGAACTTTGGTCACGGCGGCAGACAAAATCCTACCTCGCAATAGCGCGTGGGTGAGTCTTGCCCGCCCGCACCGGCGGGAGACGGCGAGCCAGGAGGATAGGCTTCCAGCCTGTCCCGCGGGCCGCGTCGGATGCCAACGTTGCCGTAGGCTTTGGGACAACTACCTGCCATCCGGGGCTCACGAGACGAATTTGCCGCTAATCGCGTTGACTCGGGCACAGGTTGGGACAGGCAGGGATGCCTATCCTCCTGATCTGGACACCGAGACCATCGCCACGGACAGGGACGTGTGGTATGAGTTCTACGTCAAGGGACGAGAAATATGGACAGCCAACGATATTGCACCTCAAGTACAAATGCCTGGGCCGCCGCGTGACGGTGACCTTCCCCCAGACAATCGCAACCACATAATAACGAGTACGACCTCCTGGCCTTGCCACGAAACCTATCGACCCCAATCCCATTGCCGTCGAGGGGCATGGTTAGTTCTTGAACCGCAGAGAACGCAAAGGAAGCCTTTTTGCGTTCTTTGCGCTCTTTGCGGTCGATAATCCACTCCCCAATTCTCCGGCGCGCGCAACGGTCCAGCCCGGCGCCGCCAGACACATTCAGCGTCCCCCGAGTTCCTTCAGGAACCCTTCCGCCCGCGCGGCCAGCGTGTCGACCCAGGGCTTTGCATCCGCGGGCTCGTGGAGGTTGTTCTCGTCCATCCATCGCACCGTGTCGCGAACACCATCCTCCCACGGCGCCAGGTCGCGGTACGCCGGCACGTCGGCCTTGAGCGCGGCGTTGCTGTAGGCCGCGTGGTACTGGAAATTCTCCCGCAGCCACTCCGCCTTGCCATCGGGCGTCCCGGCCACAATCTGTTCCGTCGTCAGCGCAACCAGGTTCGCGGCCACCCCGATCGCCTCGGCCATGCGCTCGTGGAAACGGCGCCAGGTCATGATCTCGTCGCCGACAATATTGTAGGCCTTGCCGAAGGTGACCTCGCGCCCCAGCGCGCCGACGAAGCCCTTCGCCATATCGTCCACGTGCCCGGGTTGCCACAGGCCGTGCCCATCCCCCGCGACGAGGACCGGGCGCCCCGCGCGCAGCCGTGTAACCAGGCTGGCGTCGTAGCCCCAGACGTCGAGCAGGGGTTGCCCGGGGCCGTAGCAATGGGAGGGGCGGAAGAGCGTCACGGGAAACCCGGAGGACGCGTGCGCCGCGACGAACGCGTCCTCCGCCTCCAGCTTGCCCCGGCCATACGCGCTGACCGGCGTGCGCGGCTCGTCTTCCACCGCCGGAATACGCGAAAGCGGGCCGCCATAGACGCAGACCGTGCTGCAGAACAGGTAATGCGCCACGCGGCCGCCGAACACGGCGATGTTGTGTTCCGCCGTCGCCCGGTCGTAGGTCAGCATATCGATCACCGCGTCGGCTTCGATATCCCGAACGGTCCGCGCAAAGCCCTCAAAGTCCTCGCGATCGCCGTGGAGAGTCTGGACTACTCCCTCGAACCGCGCGGCGGTCTGGCCGCGGTTAAACAAAATCGGCTCGTGCCCCTCGGCCAGGAGACGCCGCACGATGGGGGTGCTGATAAGGCCCGTGCCTCCGATAACAAGAACGCGCATGAACAACTCCAGGTTGAAAAGTGAAGTTTGGGATGGAATCCGAAACGGTGCGCCAAGGCCATTCCATCCCCGCGTGCGAGGCTGTCAATTTAACGTGTGCGGTGAGCGCATTTCCTACCATTCTGTGCTAACGCCCTACAGCGTCATTCCCGCGAAAGCGGGAATCCAGTGGAATCCGGAGGTTTGTGCGATCGCGTTGCTGGATCCCCGCGTGCAAGGCTGTCATTTTAACGTGTGCGGTGAGCGCATTTCCTGCCATTCTGTGCTAACGCCCTACAGCGTCATTCCCGCGAAAGCGGGAATCCAGTGGAATCCGGAGGTTTGTGCGATCGCGTCGCTGGATCCCCGCGTTCGGGGCTGTCGATTTAACGTGTGCGGGGAGCGCATTTCCTACAATTTTGTGCTAACGCCCTACAGCGTCATTCCCGCGAAAGCGGGAATCCAGTGGAATCCGGAGGTTTGTTCGTTCGCGTCGCTGGATCCCCGCGTTCGCGAGGATGACGGATCTGCTCATTCCTTCTATAGTGTAGGGTGAGTTAAGTAAACCGACAGCCCCGTTCGCGGGGATGACGGACCTGCTCATTCCTTCCATAGTGTGGGGTGAGTTAAGTAAATCGACAACCCCGTGCGGTATAATACCTGCATGCGCCGCGGTGGGTACAGCGGCGCCGCACCCCAGGGAGCCGTTCATGCGCCATCATATTTTCCTGCCGCTGCTCATCGCCATCCTCGCCGGGGGCTGTCCCGGGGCCTCCGGGGGCGGCCTGACGCTTGCCGAGGCCACGCTCCGCCTGCGCGACGGGTTTGCGGCGGCGGATGCGGACGGCGACGGCAGGCTTTCCTCGGCCGAGGCCCGCGCGCACCTTACGGCGCTCTCCGCCGCGCAGTTTCGCGCGCTCGATCGGGATGGGAGCGGCTACCTGGAACCCGTGGAGCTCGGTTTGGCCGCGGCGGAAGGCGAGGGTGAGGGGGAAGGGGAGGAGGAGCCGCGCATACCCGTCTTCTACACCTACCAGGTGCGGGAAATGTTCCCGCACGACACCGGCGCATTCACCCAGGGCTTTGTGTATGACGATGGCGCGCTCTACGAGGGCACCGGCCTTGTCGGGCGCTCGTCTCTTCGGCGCGTGGACCTGCCCTCGGGCGCCATCGAGCAGCAGGTGGACCTGCCGTCTCCCTATTTCGGCGAGGGCGTCGACGTATGGGACGCCGAAATCGTGCAACTGACCTGGCGGCACGGGCGTGGCTTCGTCTACGCGCGCGATACCTTCACCCCGCTCCGGGAGTTTCGCTATTCGGGCGAGGGGTGGGGCATCACGCACGACGAGCATGGCTGGATCATGAGCGACGGCACCCACCTGCTCCGCATCCTCGACCGCGAGACCTTTGCGGTCGATCGCCAGCTCGCCGTGTACGACCGCGGCGAGCCCGTGCGCAATTTGAATGAACTCGAGTACATTCAGGGCGAAATCTGGGCCAACGTCTGGCAGACCGACCTCGTCGCGCGGATTGATCCGGCCAGCGGCGAGGTCGTGGGCTGGGTGGACTTGAGCGGGCTCCTGACGCCGGAACAGCGGCGGACCGCCGATGTGCTGAACGGCATCGCGTACGACGCGGCGAACGACCGCATCCTGGTCACCGGGAAGTTCTGGCCCTTCGTGTTTCACATCACCGTGTTCCCGGCGGGCGATTCCCGCTGAGCCGGGCGGTTTAACCCATTCCAGCACAAAAGTTTGCGAAGGAAACCGCCGCTGCGGTATACTTCCGCGATTCCCAGCGCATGACAGGAGTGCCCCATGACCCGCAGCATGACCGGCTTCGGCCGCGTGTCGGCCGAAATTGACGGCGAAAACGTCACCATCGAAGTGACCACGGTCAACCACCGCTTCCTGGAATGCAGCTTCCGCATGCCTAACACCTGGGCCGCGCTGGAGATTCCGCTGCGGAACGTGGCCAAGGACCTCGTTTCGCGGGGAAAGTTGAATGTAAGCATCCGTCGCAGCCGCGGCCCGATGGGGCGTCCCGTCATCCATTTCGACGCGGAAAACGCCCGGCAGTACATTGAGGCGAGCCGCGAACTGGCGCGCATGATGAGCAGCACCGAGGCGCTTTCCCTGGACGCCCTCACGCAGCTCGAAGGCGTGTTTTACCAGGAAGAAAACGAGCAGGACCTGGAATCCGTACGCGAACAGCTTTGCGCGGCGTTCCAGGCGGCGCTCGAACAGTTGAACCAGGCCCGCGCGCAGGAGGGTGAGTCCCTCGCGCGCGATGTCGCCGATCGTATCGCGGCCATGCAGGACGCCGTCTCCATCATCGAGGGGCGCCTCCCCGAGCTGGCCGTGGCCTATGCGGATCGCCTGCGCGCGCGCGTCGCGGAGTTGAACGCGGAGGCGGGGATGAAGGAGGAGCGGCTCGCAATCGAAATCGCGCTCATGGCCGACAAAATGGACGTAAACGAAGAGGTCGTGCGCCTCAACAGCCATTTCGAGCAGGTGCTCGGCCTTTTGAAACAGCCGGAGCCGATCGGGCGCGACCTGAATTTCCTGGCGCAGGAGCTCCAGCGCGAAATCAACACGCTGGGCTCGAAATTGCGCGATCTGGACGTCACCCGCGAGGTGCTCCGGCTGAAGGCGGAACTGGAAAAGCTGCGCGAGCAGGCGCAGAACATCGAATAAGGCGTCGGGCGTGGCGAACTCGGGTATCCTGCTGGTCATTTCCGCGCCATCGGGCGCGGGAAAGCTCACCTTGCTCAACGAGGTGCGGCAACGCGCCGTCGATCGGTTTGTGACCACCATCTCCGCGACGACCCGGCCCCCACGGCAGGGCGAAGCCGACGGGCGCGAGTACTACTTTCTGGGCCGGGCCGAGTTCGAGGCCCGGCGGGACGCGGGCGCCTTCGTCGAGTGGGCGGAGGTCCACGACAACCTGTACGGGACGCTTCACAGCGAGTTGGACCGCTGCCTGGCGACCGGCAAGGATGTGATCCTCGAGCTGGACGTCCAGGGCATGAAAAGCCTCAAGCGCCAGCGCCCGGACATGGTCAGCGTCTTTCTGATGCCGCCCTCGCTCGACGAGTTGGAGCGGCGGCTCCGCAAGCGCGGCTCCGAAAGCGAGGAGGTCATCGCGCTTCGCGTGCGAAACGCCGCGGGCGAAATCGCCGAGCGCGGGGCTTTCGACTATATTGTGGTAAATGATAAAATTGAAACGGCGGCCAGCGACCTCGAGGCGATAATACGCGCCGAGCGCTGCCGCGCCTTCAGGCAACTTCAGGAGAATGCATAATGCCTACACCCTTTTCCGTTGACGAATTCGAGGGCAAGGTCGACAGCCTCTACCGCCTCGTTATCGTGGCCGCCCGGCGCGCCAACCAGATCTCGAAAAACGAATCCCACGGTTTCGGCACGGTGATCCAGTCCAAGAAATCGACCATCACGGCGCTCGAAGAAGTGCTGGACGACAAGCTCGGGTACTACACCGGCACGCCCGAGGAAGAGAACTACCTGGAGTAGCCCATGGATGGCGTGTTCGCAAACCGGTGTATCGTCCTGGGCATAACGGGATCCATCGCGGCCTATAAGGCCTGCGATGTCGCCTCCCGCCTGGCCGAGGCCGGCGCGGACGTGGTCCCCGTCCTCTCCCACGGCGCGCGCGAGTTCGTGGGCGCCGCCAGCCTCGAAGGCATCACCGGGCAGCGCGCCATCACCGGGATGTTCGAGCCGGCGCACAGCCCGGAAATCGAGCATATCGCCTTGGCCCGGCGCGCCGATCTCTTCCTGATCGCGCCCGCCACCGCGAATATCCTCGCGAAGGCGGCGCACGGCCTGGCCGACGACTGGCTCACCACCACGCTCCTGGCGACGCGCGCCCCGGTGCTCTTTGCGCCCGCCATGAACACCATGATGTACCAGCACCCCGCGACGCAGGAAAACATTCGCATCTTGAAGGCGCGGGGTTGCCGTTTTGTGGGGCCCGGCGACGGCGCGCTTGCCTGTGGCGAAGTCGGCCCCGGCCGCCTGATCGATACGCCCGCCATTTTGGACGCCGCAGCGATTACGCTCCGCAATGACCGGTCCCTCCGGGGCCGGCATGTGCTGATTACCAGCGGCGCCAACCACGAGCCGATCGACCCCGTGCGCTATATCGGCAACCGCAGTAGTGGAAAGATGGGCCACGCCCTCGCGCTGGAGGCGCTGATGCGCGGCGCCGAGGTTACGGTCGTCTGCGGCCCCTGTGACACGCCCCCGCCCAACGGTGCGCGCGTTATTTCCGCGCCCACCGCCCGCGCCATGCTGGAAGCCGTGGACGCCTGCCTGCCGGAGGCCGATATCTTCATCGCCGCCGCCGCCGTCGCGGATTATCGCGTCGAAAATCCCCCGACCGAGAAACAGAAGCGCGCGGAGGGCGGATTGACCCTTTCCCTCGCGCCCAACCCCGATATCGCGGCGCACGTGGGGGTGGCGCGCCAGCCGCACCAGATCGCGGTGGGGTTCGCCGCGGAAACGCACGATATTCTGGCGCATGCCGCGGAGAAACTCCGCAAGAAACACCTCGATCTCATTGTCGCCAACGATGTGCGCGCCGAGGATTCGGGGTTCGGGTCCGACACCACCCGCGCCTGGTTTCTCACCCCCGACGCGGAGGCCGAGGCCCTGCCCCTCACCACGAAGGCCGAGTTGGCGCGCCGCCTCTTTGACCGGCTGCTCGAAATGCGCCCCGCGCTTACGGCGGCGATCCGCTGAGCGTTCAGCGCGCCTCCCGCCGCTCGCGCTCGGCCTGTTTCACGCCCCGACGCCAGCCCCGGTAGTAGGAGAGCCGCTCCACAATGCGAAGCCCCATCAGCTGGAGCCGCCGGACGGATCTCACGCCATACGGCGCGCATTGGCCGTGGAACCACCGCAGATCCCAAAAGAAGGACCGCACGCCGGTGACCGTGGGCCGCACGGACTGCACGCCCCAATAGTTCTCCCCGCCGTGCCGCCCCCATTCGGGATGCAGCTCCTCCTGCGTGAGCAGGCGGTGCGTCACCAGCCCGCAGCCGTACCCGTAGTTGGTCCAGGTGCGGACAAAACTCCGCCAGGTGTCGCGGTAGTCATGGTGGATCAGCGCCGATTCCGCATAGGCGAAGCGCAGGCCGCGCTTGTACAGCGCGATGCTCGCGGCCACATCCTCGCCGCCGGGCGTCCCGATATCCGCCGTGAAGCCGCCCGCCTCCAGCAGGGCGTCGCGCCGGTAGAGGCAGTTGCACGTCACCAGATACGGTATGGGATGATCCTCGAATACGATCGGCGTCAGCGTGGCGTTCACCGTGTTGTAGATCGCATAGAGGTTGTCGCGGTTATGCGGTTTCACCGGCCCTCCGGCGCCCACGGCTTCGGGATTGGCCCGCACCGCCGCATACAGCCCGGCCAGCCAGCGGAGATCCGCCACGCAGTCCGTATCCGTAAACGCCACCCATCGTCCCCGCGCGGCTTCCGCGCCCCGGTTGCGCGCGCTGCCGGGGCCCTGGTTAACGTCCTGGCGCACGTAGCGGCACGCAATCTCGGGGTGAGCCGCCGCCCACGTGGCGACCGTAGTCTCCGTGGCGTCCGTGGACGCGTCGTCGACCACGATGACCTCCCACGGCGGCGCGCCTTTCTGCCCGGCCAGCGAATCCAGCAGGCGCGAAAGCAACGCCGCGCGGTTGTAGGCGGGTACGATCACCGAGATCTCGATCGGCGCCGGGCTACCGGACATCGCGCGGTTCCGTTTCGAATCGCACAAGGGCATGCAAGAGCTCGTGCGAGCCGGGTCCCAGCTCAAAGGCCCCGGCGGGACCCGGATTACACATCAGCTGTATCACGCGGCCGGCGTCCGGACCGCCTGTGGATATCGCCGTCGGATGACCGGCGCCAAGCTGGGACTCCAATTCGAAGATCAGCGCCGGGAAGGTGTCCGAGTGGGCGCGAATCCAGCCGCCGTCCCCATAGCGCGTATTCAGGTGCCTCCAGGAGCCGTCCGGCTGCGGATCGACATCAAATTCGCCGGACTCCCGCGCGGTCTCCCAGCGTGTATAGGCGGCCCCAAGTTCGAGCGAGAGATTGGCGTCTTCCAACCGGATTGGGTCATCGCAGGCAATCGAAAGGCGGAGGCGGAGCAGCGCGCCATCGGGCTCCAATGACCACGTCACGCGGAACGGCGCACGCGGGGAATCGCCGGTGAGGAGAATGCGCGCGCCCTCGCGCCGGGGCGGATCCCAGCGCATGGCCTGTCCGACGATCCAGAGTCCATTCACGCGAAATTGCGGGTGTAGATGACGTTCCCGCGACACTATCGCGTCACCGGCGGACAGGATGGCGAAGCCCCGCTCAAGCCGCGCGGACCAGCCATCGCCCGCGACCGTGGAAGCGGCTTCGGCGGCCGACCGGGCGTCGTGTACGGCTTCTGAACTGGCGAATGCGATCCGCAGCGCAGCCTGGCGTCGGCGTCCCGGCGGAAGAGGCCGCTCGGCCCCCGGAATGGCCTCGGTCACGTGCGCCACCCGCGCCTGCGCGAGGTAGTCGGTATTATCCAGCTGGACGGGCGTCCGGGTAGCGTCCGAATCCAGGGCGATACGGATGGGGGGGAGGCTCCCGGCGTCTGGAAGCAGGTAAGCGGGCCCGCTCCCGGCGCGCGCGGGAATTACATTCGCCCAGTGCAGGGCGGTGGGCTCAATCGCCGGCAGCGGCTGGGTGTAGCCATCCTGAAACCAGGCCGTGTAAGTTGCGGGGAAGAAGGCCTGCACCGCGACATAGTCGATGTCGGCGTGCTGGTGGTTTTCCCACGACACGAGGAGTTCCAGACCGTTCTCGTCGAGCGACGCCTCCAGGTGGAGCGTTATCGGAAGCCGCGGCATGACCCCGGTCGCCAGGAAATGATCCGGGCCGGTACGCGATACGGTCCAGGCCGCCGAGGTGGATTCGTGGTAGCTGCCCAGGCTGAAAAACTGCGCCTTGATACCCGCGGGCGCCGTGATCTCCTTCTGATCGCGGTATAGTGAGAGACGCCCGTTGTTGAACAGGACTTCGTCGCGATCATGGGTCAGGCGCGCAATGCCCGCTTCACCGCCGGTCTGGCGCAGGTAATAGTCAATCGTCTCCTGCGCTCCGCCGCGCGAAAGCACGCGCCCGCGTTCCAGCAGGATCACGCGGTCGCAGAGCGCGCTCACGGTCCCGAGGTCGTGGGAAACGAACAGGATGGTCTTGCCCGAGGCGCGCAATTCCTGGATGCGCGCTCGGCACTTCCGCTGGAAGGCCTCGTCGCCGACGGAAAGCACTTCGTCGACCAGGAAGATGTCGGGATCGCTGTGGACCGCCACGGAAAAGGCAAGCCGCACATACATCCCGCTGCTGTAGGTGTCGACGGTCCGGTCGATGAACTCGCCCAGGTCCGCAAAGGCTGCGATCGCGTCGAAACAGGCGTCGGTTTCCGCGTGGCGCATGCCGAGCAGGCCCGCGTTGAGGTACACGTTCTCGCGCCCGGTGAGCATGGGGTGGAACCCCGCGCCCAGCTCCAGCAGACTGGCAACGCGTCCCCGCACCGAAAGCGATCCGGAGGTCGGCGCGGTAACCCCCGCGATCAGTTTCAGCAGCGTGCTCTTGCCGGATCCGTTGCGCCCGATAATGCCCACGGCCTCGCCCGAGTCGATGGCCAGCGTCACGCCATCCAGCGCGGGCGGCGGCGCGGCGGTGCGCGAAAACCAGGACGAAAGGCCGCCCCTCCCGAGTAACGCCCGCTTGCCGCCCGTTGCCGGGTAGGCCTTCGTCAGGTCGTGCGCCTCGATGATCGCCATCAGACGTAGTCCGCCAGCGTGGGCGCGGCGCGCCGGAAGGTCCACGCGCCGGCAACGAGCGCGATCACCGCGAATGCGGATGGCCACACGAAGAGCCAGCCGTCCGGGGTGCGCCCTTCGAGCAGGGCCTGCCGGTACGCCTCCAGAAGCTCCGCCATCGGATTGGCGAGATACAGTGCGGCAATCCCCTCGGGAATGCGCCCCGCATGCGCCGCGCCGAGCACCCAGTCCAGATCATAAAAAACCGGGGAGGCGTAGAAGCCGAGGATTAGCCCGACATTCACCAGGTAGCCCACATCACGAAAGCGCGCGTGCCCGGCCGCGGCCATCAGAGCGATCCCCACCGTGCCAACCGCCTGAATCAGGAAGATCACCGGCGTCCACGCGATCCCCGGCCCGAGGCTTCCGCCGAGTCCCAGGTGTACGCCAATCAGGAGCAGCAGCCCGACCCCCAGGGCGATCAGCGGATAGCCGAACGCCGCCAGCGGGACCACCTCGCGCGTGAAATTGACCTTGGTGACCAGGTGGGCGGCGTTCGTGAGCGACGGCGTCGCGGCGGCCAGGGCATTCGCGGTGAATTGCCAGAACACGAGGCCGCAGAGCAGGCCCACCGCATAGGGCACGCCCGCGCCGAACATTACTTCGCCCGCCCGCGGCGCGAGAATCCACTGGAAGATCACGGTCAGCACCGCCGTGTACGCCAACGGCTCCAGGGCGGCCCACAGAAAGCCCGCCGCCGCGTACCGGTAGCGGACGCGGAGGTCTTTCCAGATTAAGTCGCGCAACAGTTCTCGCGACCGGATCAGGTCGCGCGGCAGCGCCCGGAGCCGGGCGTTGTTCAGGTGCGTGGAAGGGCCGGATTGCATGGGGGAGATGGTAGCACCCCGCATGCGGGGCTTCAAACGGCGGAAAATGGCCTCAGGCGTTCTCGAGTATCTCGGCGAGCGCCGCCATATAATCCGGATCCGCACCCTTGAGCTTGCCCGAGCGCGCGAGACGGAGGTAGGTCCCGATCCATTGGGCGGCCGTTTCCCGATCCGTCGCCGCGGCGATCGCGTCCACAAACGCCTCGGGATCCTCCGGCGCCAATGGGCTTTCTACCCCGCGGAACTTCCACGTGTCCGTGAGCAGGAAGCCGACGACCTTGGCCGGGCTGAGCCGCGTCTGCATGTGCACGCAATTCACCAGCTTCAGCCCCGGCATACCCTTCCCGCCGCGATGCACCTGAAAGGTCGACGGCTCGATCTGGTGCGTGTCAATGCCGTCCCGCTTGATCGGGTGAAACGCCGACGCGATCAGGGTGACCATGCGCGCGCGGAGGTGTTCGGTCTCCCGTTTCGTAAACGTGTGGGGCACGCCGCCGGCCGTCATGTACTGGCCGTTCCGGTGGATACCCAACGGCTCGTAGCCGGAATGCACGGTGGTGATGTACGCGCCAATATCCCGGTTTTTCGCCTCGCGGCGGTACCGGTCGGGCAGGAATATCGCGCCGGACCGGATCGGAACCGCCATGGCGTCGGGGATCCGCTCCGCTAGAATTTTCAGGTGCTTGTACTCCAGCGCAACCCGCCGCGTCGCCTCTTCCGCGTTTTTCGCCACGATCAGCGCGAACGACGCCCGCTTCCGGCTCGCGTAGGCCGCGCTGACGTGGAAAATGAAGCGGAGCGCGTCCTCGTCGGCCAGTGTGAACACGATCTGGCTCAGCCGCCCGGGCGCGCCGATCAATTGCTCAATGGCGGGCTGCAGGAAGCGATCGCCTTCGTGAACCAGCTTGTCGATGGCGCTCGCGAGCGTCTCCAGCTTGTAAAAGCGCCGCCACGATTTTCCGCGGAAATCCGTGAGTTCGACAAGGTTCTGCCACTTGGAGACGGCCACCAGCTCCCGGCGGGGCTGGTTGCGGCCGGTGAATTCCTTGGGTTTTCTTCGGGGTCGGGGCACGGCTTATCTGTTTCTAGACGCGGTGATTATCCGCTTGCCAGTTCTGGATGCGTTTCTTGATGGCGTCCGCCTTGTGGATGTGCTCGTCGAGCACCGCGCGAACCAGGTCCGGAAGTTCCTCGTCCGATGCGAAGCGCAGCCCAACCAGTTGCTGGACCGTCAGCTGCCGCGACGCCGTCCGCAACTCGGCCGGCAGCACCTCCGCCAGGCGCGCGCGCATCTCGGCGCGGATAATCCGGTCCTGGAGCTTCGTGGCGTAGTGCCGCATCAGCAACAGCGCGTAAATCGACGCAATCGCGTGGATCAAGACTGCCGTGCCCACCAGGCAGGTTCCAGCGGTCGTGTTCGGCATGAACAGGCCCGCGGTCGCGAGGATCGCCGCAAGCAGGAGCACAACGGAAAGTACGATCAACTTGACGGGGACAACAACATGGTTCTCGTAATTCTGCGGTGCGGGGTCGGCCATGGAAGAGTCCTTTCTCGCCGGAGAGGCATCGCCGGCAATGGCGGTATGAATCGAACGATTCGGGCTGATACTATAGCACAGGCGGCGCCCGAAACAGGAACGGGCGCATTTTAACAGGAAACCACACGATGTTGTCGCAGGCCCAACGCGAGTTTTACGAAGAGCACGGCTACCTCCACGTACCCGGGGTCTTTTCCAGCGAGGAGATCGGCGCCATGGAAGAGCACCTGCACGTCCTCCTCAAGGACTGGGCCCAGACCGATATCGGCTGGACCGGCCCCTGGCGCAAGGCCTACATGGACGAGGAAACCGAAAAGCAGTCGAAACTCACCCACCTGCACGATCTGCACTTCTACTCCGACGCCTGGAGCCGCGCCATGCACAATCCGCGTCTCGTGGGGACGCTCTTGGACCTGCTCGGCCCCAACGTCGAGCTGCACCACACCACGCTCCACCTCAAGCCGCCGGAGACGGGGCACCCCTTCCCGCTCCACCAGGACGACGCCTTCTACCCGCACGAGGATGGGCGCTACATTGACGTGCTGGTGCACCTCGACGATACCCGCCACGAGAACGGGGAGATCCGGTTCACCGCCGGCAGCCACAAGGCGGGCCGCCTCCCGCACATCACGGAGACCCCCGAAGGCCCCTGCACCCCGCACCTCCCCGTGGACCGGTATCGCCTTGAGGACACCGTCCCCGTGCCCGCGAAGCGCGGCGACATCGTTCTCTTCAATATCTTCACCATCCATGGGAGCCACATCAACCAGACCGATCGCATGCGCCGGCTTGTGCGCTGCGGGTTCCGCGATCCCGCGAACCGGCAACTTGACGGCCAGAGTGTCGGGCGTCCCGGAATCATGGTCCACGGCCTGCGCCCCTGCGCCCCCGGACAGAAACCCTTCCCGGAAGAAGCGATAGCCTGATTCACGCGCCGGCCCGCACGAGCGGCGTCAAAGGAGGTTGGGCATCTTGCCCGACGCAAGGTGAGCCCCAGGACAGAAAACGGCTGTCGCGTTTCGCTCTGTGGACCCGCGCTTCCTGTTCGGCCAATGTCGCGGTCGTGTTGGCGTGTCGCGTTTGCTGTGTCGGGCAAGATGCCCAACCTCCTACGCGTTCCCGTTGTAGCGCACCCCCAGCGTCGTAATATCGTCATGCTGCGGGTAATTCCGGGTAAAGCGCTCGATGACATCCGCAAGCCCGCGCGTGATCTCTTCCAGCGGCGCGCCGTGATGATTGGCCAGATGCTCGCCGAGCCGCGTGTCGCAAAACATCGCGTGGTCCTGATCCATCGCCTCGGTCACTCCGTCAGTGTAAAGAAACAGGCTCTCGCCGGGGGCCAGCGTCAACGTCGACCGTGTGTAGCAGGCGTCGGGCATGACGCCCAGCACGACCCCGCCCTGATTCGCGAGCGCTTCGGGTGGCGCGCCGTTGTTGCGCAGCCAGTAGGGCGGATTATGACCGGCATTCGTGTAACTTACCTCGCCCGTCCGCGTGTCGAGCACCGCGTAAAACACCGTCACGAACAGTCCCGCCGAATTGTCCCCGCAAAGGATTCCGTTAACGCCATTCAGGCAGTCGTCCGTGCCATCGCCATGCAGCGCCGTGGCCTTGATCAGCGTGCGGCAGACCGCCATGAACAGCGCCGCGGGCACCCCCTTGCCGGAGACATCGCCAATCACGAATGCGAGCCGGTGCTCGTCAATGAAGAAGAAATCGTAGAAATCGCCGCCCACCTGGCGGGCGGGCGTCATGGCGGCGTAAATCTCAATCTCGCCGCGCTCCGGAAAGGGGGGGAAAGTTTTCGGGAGAATCGCCTCCTGAATCCGCGCCGCTACCGCGAGCTCCTGCTGCACCGAGATCAGGCTGCGCGTGGCCTCCAGGCCCTGCCGCAGTTTCGCGACCTCGCCGATTGTCTTCTCGATCGTGATCTCCAGATCCGCAAAGTCGATCGGTTTCGTCACGAAGTCGAATGCCCCCCGGTTCATCGCCAGGCGGATGTTGTCCAGATCGCCGTAGGCCGAAATCACCACCGCCTTGTACATGCCCTCCCGCTCGGCCAGGCGCGCGAGCAGCGTGAGCCCGTCCATCACCGGCATGTTGATATCCGTAACGATGACGTCGACATTCTCTTCGCGGTCGAGCAGGTCGAGCGCCTGCTGGCCATTGCCGGCGAAGGAAATGGTGTACGCGCCCTCGTTGATCTTCTTACGGAACTTCTGCCGGATCAACGACTCCAGATCCGGCTCGTCGTCCACCACCAGCAGGTGTACCGGTTTGCGCTGCGCCGCGATCACGATTTTTTCCCCACGGCGATCATCGTCTCCTTCAACTCCGCGAAGTCAATGGGCTTGTGGATATAGCCGTCGGCCCCGCGCGACAGGGCGTCTTCCTGGTTCGCCTGATCGCCAAAGGCGGTGATCATGATTACCGGAAGCTTAGGGCGGCGCTGGCGGATTTCGTGGAGCAAATCGAGCCCGCTCATCCCGGGCATATGGATGTCGGAAAGGATTAACACCAGATCGGCCCCGCCCTCGCCGTCGATTACGCCCAGCGCCTCCTGGCCCGAGAATGCGAATCGAAAGTGCATCTCGCCGCGCTTGATCTCCTTGCGGAAGCGCTGCTCAAAGAGGATCTGGATGTCCGGCTCGTCGTCTACGACCATGATATGCATCAGTTGGCGGCCTTCTGTGACGGCGTCGTCACGGGCAGTCTAAGGATAAACTCGGTGTACTCGCCGGGAGTCGATTCCACCCGGAGCTCCCCATGATGTTCCTGAACCACGATATCGAAGCTGATCGAAAGCCCCAGCCCGGTTCCCTTACCCGCCGGTTTCGTCGTGAAAAACGGTGTAAATATCTTGTCCCGGATCGCATCCGGAATCCCGTCGCCGTTGTCCCGGATGCGCACCGTTACCATATCAGATTCATGCGAGGTCGCGACAGTCAGCTCGGGCCGGAAGCCATCGCCCTCGCGCAATTTTCGCTGGTGCGCCGCGAAGCAGCCGTTGTTCAATATATTCAGGAACACCCGGGCCAGATCCTGCGGAACGGCTTCGACCTCCGGCAGCGATGGATCGAATTCAAGGTTCAGCGTGATGTTAAACGCCGCGTCCTGCGCGCGCATCCCGTGGTAGGACAGCTGCACATATTCATCGAGCAACGCGTTCACGTCGACTTTCTGTTTCTCGTCTTTCTTGCCGCGCGAGTGGAGCAGCATCGCCCGGACAATGTTGTCCGCGCGTTTGCCATGCTCCTGGATCTTGCGGGTGTTCTGTTCGATGGCGGCGAGCAATTCCTCCAGCTGTTCCCGGCGCTCCGCCGCGATGGCCGTGCCCAGCCCGCCGATCTCCTCCCGCAACTCGGCGGTAAGTTCCGACGTAAGTTCCGCGAAATTGGTCACGAAATTCAGTGGGTTCTTGATCTCGTGCGCAATACCCGCGGTCAGCGCGCCCAGCGACGCCATCTTTTCATTCAGGACAAGCTGATTCTGCGTCGCCTGCAGCTCTTCCAGCGCCCGCGCGAGTTCATCGCGATTCCGCTCAAGCTGGAGTGTGCGCTCCGCCACGTCCCGCTCCAAGGTCGCGCTGTATTCCCGGAGGATCCGTTCCGCCTCCTTCGTTTTCGTCACATCGCGCAGGTTGATTACGGTGCCCGCAATGTTCTCGTCCTCCAGGCGGCTCGTGCCGATCGCCGCAACGTCCACCCACCGGCCGTCCTTATGCTGAAACCGGTATTCGATAAGCGTCGGTTCCCCGGGCTGCTCAATGGCTTCCCGGGCCGCGCGCTGCACCCGGGCGCGATCATCCGGATGGACCTTGCCGAACAGGTCCGTTCCCACGAACTCCCCGGGCGCGTAGCCAAGCGTGCGCTCGAAGGAAGGGCTTACGAAGCGGGTAGACTGGTTCCGATCCAGCACCACAATTACGTCCGGCGCGTATTCAATCAGCGCCTTGTAATACTGCTGGCGCCGTTCCACTTCCTCCTGCGCCCGCTTGCGCTCCCGCACCTCGCTCTCGAGCGACCCGTAAAGCATCTGCACCTTGTCCATGAAGCGGTTGAACGAGCTCGCGAGCTCCGCGACCTCGTCCTTGCCCCGCACCACCAGCCGCTGGTTCAGCGCATCCTCCCCCTGCAGCATGCCCTTGAGAATCGCCACGGTGGATCGCAGCGGCCGCACAATCGGCTTGGCCAGGTAGTCGGCAACGAAGCAGAGAACAAGAATAGCCGCCAGCACAATGGCGTCACTCATGTACAGCATGCGCCGGACCGTGCGCCGGGAGGTTTCCTCCATCTGCCGGACCGCGGCAAAGGCCTCGGCGGGATCCACCTGCGCCACCAGGGCCCAGGTCGTGCCCAGAATCTCGATCGGCGTGAACGCGATGAGCGCCGGATTCCCGTTCAGGTCGTTGTACACGCCACAACCCTGCTGGCCCAGGTGAAACACGGTGCGCACCGGGCCAATATCGATGCGGACCGGATTCGGACCCGGCGGGCGCGCCTCCTCCAGCAGCGCGGCGGCGACCCCGCCCCGCGGCTGGTAGTCCGGCCCCACGAGATAAACGCGCCCCCGGCCCTGCAGCACCGACATCGTGCCGAGAATCGCGTCGAAGCGCTCGATCCCGAACGCAAACAGCACCACGCCCTTTTTCTCGCCCTGCACAAAGACCGGCGCCGCCACGAAACAGACATTGGCGCCGCCCGCGGGAAAGTACGGCGCGACATCCTTGAACACCACGGTCCGCGGGTGGCCCTCCCACGCCTCGCGGTAGGCATCCGCCGCGTGCGTGCCGGCCAGCGGGCCGCGCACCAGGGAGGCCCCGAAATCCACATTCTTCGCGGCGGAATAGACCACGTCGCCCCGCTCGCCGTCCACCAGCAAGATGTCCACATAGCCAAGCTGCTGGAGCATCTCCATCCAGAAGGCGTGCATCCGCCCGTGTACATCGGCGTAGGGCATGGCATCCGGCCCGCGAGCGGGAGGCGGCGGCGGTGGGGGCGCCGGTTCCGTTCGGGTGGCGACAAGGTAGTGGTATTGCAATACGACACCGGCGGGGGAGAGGGCGTCGACAAAGGTCTCGGCGTCCGGCGCGACGCCATTCGGCCCCGCGGGCGGAACTTGCGGCGGATTGGCGCGGTACCAGTTGATCAGGGCTTCGCGGCGCGACGCCATGGTGCCCGGCAACGCCGAAAGCGCCGCCGCGGCTTCGTAGAACTCGTCCCGCTCCAGCAGGGTTTTGAGGTGATGGGATTGGCTCAGAAGCCGCGTTTCATTCTCCAGCCCGCGAACGAAGGTGTCGAGATGCAGCTTCTCCGCCGTCACGATGGCCGCGATGTAGTCCTCGGCCTGGGATTCCAGCGCTTCCCGGGCCAGGGATCCCGTGTCCTCGAGCGCGCGCTTCGTGATCGTGTGGGTGAAGAGCGTCCCCAGCAGCAGCGGGGCCAGGCCGCAGACGAGAAGTGCGAGCGTAAACTTACCGAGTAGATTCATGGCGGCCCTGATCCAGGTTCTTGTTTCCGCGGCCTATGGTAGCGCAAATTGCGCCCGGATGGCATGCCGCGCGAACTGGAAGTCTTCTCCGCCGTGATGTACCATACCGCGGGATGGGCGGCCAGGGTTGTTTCTGTGCTTGATGGTGGCGAATTCGGGGGAGCGCGCAACGCGCGGGACATTCAAAAGGGGTAATGGCGATGTCGCTCAGGGTCAAGGTCGAACTCATCCTCTTCATTACGTTCGCGCTCGTGATCGGGCTGGGCTACGGCATACAGCGCTTTGTCGTCATTCCGCAGCTCGTTCCCGTCGAGCGGGAAGCAGCCGGCCGCGACATGGAACGTTGCATTGGTGTGCTGGAGCGCCAGCGCCTCGCCCTGCGCAAGGCCTGCGCCGAGCTGGCGGACGCCCCCCTCCTTCGGGGGGAAGCCCCGACCGGAGAAACCGCCCGGGCGCTGGCCGGCGCAGCCCGGGAGCTGGACCTCAACGCGGTGGTCCTGCTGGACGTCGGGTTCAATCCCATCGCGGCCCACTACTCGTCCTCGGATGGCGCGTCCGCCTCCGCCTACGATTCCGACGCCTGGATCGCAAGGAGCGAGCTGCTTCAGGCCACGGCCGTGGGGCAGGGCGCGGGGGTTGATCTGACGGGCCTGGGGCCCGCCCTGGTCGCGGTCAGCGCACTCTCCGGCGCGGCGGAATCCCCCCTGGGCTACCTTGTGATATACCGGCTCATAACTCCGGAGCACATTCAGGAAATGCAGCGACAGGCGGCGACTTCGTTCCAGCTATGGCCCGTCACCGATCCCGTGCTTTCGCCGGAAGAGCGGAGTATCGTTCAGGAATTCCTGGCGGGAAAAAAACTGCACATTGAAGAGACCGGCTCGGACCTCTTCCGGGTCTACGCGGCGTACCCCGGGCTGACCGGCCGGCCGGTGCTCTTGCTGCGCTCCGACCTCCAGCGAAACCTCCTCGCCCGCGCCCGCGCGACCATGCAAACCGGCCTCCTCGCCAATGTCGGTGTCGGACTCGCCGCGCTCGTGCTCCTCATCATTCTGTTCCGCCGCACCGTCATGGATTCACTCTCCCTCCTCACGCGCCATGCCGCGCACATCGGCAAGACCGGCGATCTCTCGCTCCGGCTCGTCATGGATCGCGGGGACGAGCTCGGGACACTGAGCCACGAGTTTAATCGCATGGTCGAGCAGCTGGAGGCCGACCGCGCGTACCAGCTCGAAGTGAAAGAGCAGCTGCGGGAAAGCGAGGAGCGCTACGCGCGGGCCGTGCGCGGCGCCAACGATGGCCTCTGGGATTGGAATCTGGGCACGGACGAAATCCACTTCTCCGAACGCTGGAAGAACATGCTCGGCTTCGAAGGCGGCGAAATTGGCCCGTCACCGGACGAATGGCTCGACCGTATACATCCCGATGACCGTGAGAACGTCCTCGCCGCACTAGAGGCGCACCGGCTTCAGAAAACCGCCCACTTCGAGTCCGAGCACCGGATCCGCCACAAGAGCGGGACCTACCTCTGGGTGCTGTGCCGCGGACTCGCCGTCTGGAACCCCGACGGCGAGCCCACGCAAATGGCCGGCTCGCAGACGGATATCACGCTCCGGAAGATCTTTGAAGAGCAACTGCGGCACCAGGCGCTGCACGACTCCCTCACCAGCCTGCCCAACCGCGCCCTGTTTCTCGACCGGCTCACCCAGGCAATTAAAATGGGGACGAGGCATGCCGGCTACCAGTTCGCCGTGCTATTCCTCGACCTCGACCGCTTCAAAGTAATCAACGATGGTCTCGGCCATGTCATCGGCGACGCGCTTCTCGGCCTGTTTGCGGAAAAGCTGCGCGGCATTCTTCGGGCTGTGGACTCGGTTTGCCGCCACTCCGGCACCCTCGCGCGATTCGGAGGCGATGAGTTCGTGGTGCTGCTGGACAATATCAGCAGCGTGGCCGACGCAACCCTGGTGGCGCGCCGTGTCGAACGGGCGCTCGAAGAGCCGTTTCGAATCGACAGCCACGAGGTCTACACCACCTGCAGCATCGGGATTGCAATGAGCAATCCGGGGTACACCAGCGCGGAGGAACTGATTCGCAACGCGGACACCGCCATGTACCGCGCCAAGGCCCAGGGCAAGGCCTGCTTCGAAATCTTCGATTCGGATATGCACTCGAAGGCCATGGAACGCCTCCAGCTCGAAAACGATATGCGGCGCGCGATCGATCGCGGCGAGTTCATCGTCCACTACCAGCCCATTATCTCGCTGGAATCCGGGCGCATAACCGCCTTTGAGGCCCTTATCCGGTGGCGGAGCCCCGAGCGCGGTCTCGTGTCGCCCGCGGAATTCATACCCATCGCCGAAGAAACCGGGATGATCGTCGCCCTGGGAGAATTCGTCCTGCGAACCGCATGCGCCCAGGCGCGCGCCTGGCACGAGGAACTGCCACGGTACGCAGATCTCAAGATCAGCGTCAACCTCTCGGTAAAAGAATTCGGGAAACCCGATCTCATCGGGAGCATCACCGATATTTTGACGGAAACCCGGCTCGATCCCCGCCTCCTCAAGCTGGAGATCACCGAGAGCGCCCTTATGGACAGCGTCGAGTTCGTTACCCGGACTTTGCGCCAGTTGCGCGACATGGGAATAGAACTCTTGATCGACGATTTCGGCACCGGCTACTCTTCCCTCAGTTATCTGCATCGCTTTCCAACCCATACCCTCAAAATCGACCAGTCCTTCATCCGGGACATGCAGGGAAGCCACGAAAGCGCCCAGATCGTGCGCACCGTTGTCCTGCTGGCCAGGGCCCTCTCCATGGGCACGATCGCCGAGGGGATCGAGGAGGAGTCTCAGGCCCGGCGCCTGCGCGATCTCGAGTGCGGCGCGGGGCAGGGCTATTTCTTCTCGCGCCCCCTGCCCGTGGAGGAGGCCACCGCCCTGCTGAAAAGCGATCCCGTCTGGTTCGCGCCGCCTCCGGACAACGGCTGAACCCGGCCTGTGCGCAAGCGTCCACCCTATGCTGCCTGAACAAACCGTACAGATTATCGCGAACCCCGTCGCGGGCGGCGGGCGAGGCGCCACGTTGGCCCGCGCCCTGGAGGATTGTCTCCGCGCCGGCGGTTACGAGGTAACCCGATTCGAGACCCTGAAAGCCGGTGACGCGCGCGGCGAAGCGGCGCGCGCCCGAGCGGAATGCGTGGCGGTCGTCGGGGGCGATGGCACGCTCAATGAAGTCCTCAACGGATTACCGGAGGGAACCGGCGCGCGCCTGGCCATCGTCCCCGCGGGCACCGCAAACGTCGTTGCGCGCGAGCTCGGCATGCGCCCGGATGCCGCCCGCGCCGCGCGCGCCATCGCGGGCGGGAACACCATTTCGATGGATGTCGGCCAGGCCAACGGGCGCCGTTTCCTCCTCGGGGCCGGCGCGGGGCTCGACGCGGCCGTGGTCCGCGGCGTGCACGAAGCCCGCGGCATGCGTTCCAGCGTCTTGCGCTGGTTCGGCCCCGGATGGCGCGTGGTCGGGGCCGCGCGATTCCCCGGGATCGCCGTGGAAGTCGACGGGGAGCCGCTGGCCTCCGAAGCGAACTACGTCGTCATCGGGAACTGCCGCTATTCCGCGGGCATCTTCCCAGCCACGCCGCACGCCCGGGTCGACGACGGCCTGCTCGACATCTGCGCCTTCTCCGGGCTTACCCGCGCGCGCCTGGCTTGGCTGGCCCTCAATGTCTGGTGGCCCGGATACACCGACCGCCCCTGGATCGCGTGCAGGCAGGGAAGGGTCGTGGCGTTGCGCCCGGCATCGGAGGAGCCGGTGGACTTCCAAATCGACGGCGACCCCGCCGGGATCCTGCCAGCCCGCGTGGAACTGGCGGGCTGGAGCCTGCGCATGGTCGTCCCGCCCCCGAAGGCGTAGCGCCACCAGGGCCTCCGCCAGGCCCGGCCGCGTTGCACCCACCAGGCTCAAGAAGGTATCATACGGGCCTGCGCACACGGTATTGCGCCGCTTCCCGCGGCCGCGCTCCGGCCCCGCCTCACGCTCTTTGTCCAATCGGGGCCGCAATGGCCGCCCCAATCCATACGAGGGTGTACGAAGTATGTCCAGCAACCCAACATCCCCCGAACCCGCCGCCTCTTCCCATCTGCGCCGATTCGCCCTGGCGCTCTGCCTGGCCACCCTGCTCCTGATATTCTTCGGCGGGCAGGTGAAGAGCCATGAGGCCGGCCTGGCCGTCCCCGACTGGCCCCTGACCTACGGCGAAAACCCGATCACCTTCGGCATTTCAAAATGGCAGGGCGGTATCTTCCACGAGCATTTTCACCGACTCTATGCCGGTGTCGTCGCCCTGATGACGGTTGCGCTCGCTATCTGGCTCTACCTGCGCGACAACCGTGTCTGGATGGTCGCGCTGGGTTTTGGGGCGGTCATGGCGGTCATGCTGCAAGCCTTCCTCGGCGGCCTGACCGTTTGGTACCAGCTCCCCGTGCTCGTTTCTAGCGCGCACGCCATCCTCGCGCAGACATTCTTCGTGATCGCGGTAATCATCTGGTACGGGCTGTCACGAGAGCGCGCAAAACGCGCCGAAGCCGTGCAAGCGACCGGCCCCGAAACCGCCACGCCCCTCAAAATCGGAGCCATCGTACTGATTGTCGCGGTGTATCTTCAGCTTTTCCTGGGCGCGGTTATGCGGCACACCGAATCCGGCCTCGCTATCCATGATTTTCCCACCACGGGCGGAAACATCCTGCCCTGGGTTAACGAAAATACCCTGATCGCCATCAACGACTGGCGTTTTAACAACACCGACTACTTCGGCGCCGTATTGCCCGACGTCACGCGGGGGCAGGTGCTCCTTCACCTGTCGCACCGCGCGGGAGCCGTACTGGTTAGCGCCATTGCCGGTCTCCTCGCATGGATGGCGTGGCGTCGGCGCGCCACCCACCCGCTCCTCTGGCGAGGCGCACTTGGGCTCGCCGTGGCCGTGGTCATTCAGGTCGCCTTCGGAGCCATCACCATCTGGACCGTCAAACACCCCTACGTGACCAGTGTCCATGTCGCGCTCGGAGCCGGCATTCTAGGCCTGAGCGCCCTGCTCGCCCTCCGCGCCTGGCCCCTCGAAGCGAAAGAAGTCGCCGCCGTGACCCGGGAGCCGCGGACCGCCGCGCCGGGACTCAAGACCGCGACATCCTAGTTGCCGGGCCGCCTGATGGGGACGAGCACCTGGAAATCGTACCTGGAGTTGACCAAGCCCGGAATCGTTCGGCTGGTCCTCGTCACCGCAACGATCGGGTTTGCGCTCGGCGGAAGCGGCCTCGGACGCTGGCCCCTGCTCGTCATCATGCTGATTGGCACCGCGCTCGGTTCCGCCGGGGCCTTCGTGCTGAATCATTACTTCGAGCGCGAGCCAGACGCCCTGATGGACCGCACGCGGAATCGACCGCTCCCCGCCGGAACCGTTTCCCCGCGCGCGGCATTGATTTTCGGGCTCATACTCTTGTTCGCCGGCACGCTCATTCTCTACTGGGGCGTGAACCTCTTGTCGGCCGCCCTCGTCTTCGGCACCAGCGTCCTCTATGTGCTTGTATACACCCCCCTGAAGCGGCTTTCCTGGTGGAATACCCCCATCGGCGCAATCCCCGGCGCCGTGCCGCCACTCGTCGGATGGGCCGCATCCAATGGACGCCTCGACACGGGCGCCTGGGTACTCTTCCTGATCCTCTTCCTCTGGCAACATCCCCATTTTTACGCGCTCGCCTGGATGTATCGAGAAGACTACGAACGCGGCGGATTCAAAATGTTGCCCGTCGTGGATCCCGATGGGAAGAGCACCTTCCGGCACAGCCTCGTCGCGGTAATCCTGCTGGTGCCGGTGAGCATGTGGCCCTTCTTTGTGAAGATGTCCGGCCCCATCTACCTGGCGAGCGCCTTGGTTCTTGGCGTTTTGTTTTTGTTGGTTTGTATCCGTTGGCGACTGAGCCAGTCGATACGTGATGCCCGCCTCGTTTTCATCTATTCCATCCTTTACTGGATGTTACTGTTTGTTTTTATCCTTATCGACGCGTACGTGTTTTAGCCGCCGGAGAAATTGTTCCCATGAGCACACGCATGCTGATCGCGACCGGACTCGCGCTCTTCCTACTTCTGAATGTCTCTCTGATGTCACTCTACGTCCTCGTCCGGCACGAGGGACGAAACGCGCCCCAACAAACCCATAACCTCCCCGTCATCAAGTCACTCGAGCCTTTTGCGCTTACCAGCGAAAAAAACAAACCATTCTCCTCGGCAAGCCTGCTGGGCAAAGTCTGGGTGGCGGACTTCTTCTTCACGTCCTGCCCGAACCCCTGTCCCACCATGACCCGAAACATGGCCGGCGTCGCGGAGACCCTCAAGGACTTCGACGACGTCGCTTTTGTCTCGATCAGCGTCGATCCGGACACGGACACGCCCCAGGTGCTCGCCAGCTATGGCAAGAAGTACGGCGCCGACCCCGAGCGTTGGAACTTCCTGACGGGCCCCGAAGAAGCCATCAAGGCCATCGCGGTCGAGGGCTTTCTCGTGGGCTCCGTGGACGATCCGATTATCCACAGCCCCAAGTTCTGCCTCGTGGACAAGCGGGGCCGGATTCGCGGCTACTATACCGGCACCGAGGATGCGGAAATGGACCGCCTTGTTACCGATATCCATCAACTTCGGAAGGAATAGGCTCCGATGAACGTCGATTCGCTGCCCGCCATTAACGCCAGCCTCAACGGGGTGGCCACTCTCCTCCTGATCGGCGGGTTCTGGGCCATCAAATTCCGGAACGACCGCGATCTGCACAAGAAATTTATGGCGGCGGCGCTTGTCTGCTCCGCGCTCTTTCTCTCGTGCTACCTCTACTACCACTACAACGCCGGCGCGATGACGCCCTTCGAGAAGCAGGGGGCCATCCGCGTGGTGTATTTCACCATTCTGATAACCCACATCCCGCTGGCGGCGCTGATGACCCCCTTTATCCTCGCCGCCGTGTGGTTCGCGTTGCGCGGCCAGTTTGATCGGCACAAAATGATCGTGAAGTGGGTGTGGCCCGTCTGGATCTACGTTTCCATTACCGGCGTGCTCATTTATCTGATGCTGTATCGGATGTAGCGCCCGGGCCGTCCAGGACCGCGAGCATATCCGCGACGCGGGTGAAGCGCTCGCGCGGTTTGCCGGACGCCGCCCCCGCCGCCTGTTCCGCCGCGTCGATCTGACGCCAGTCCGCCATCGTCACGTAGCGAACCCCGCGCGACGCGAGCAACGCGGGAATAGCCTCCGGATCCGGCCTTGGGCACGGCGGCAGGGCCTCCCGATCCTCCCAGATCCGCTCCACCGTTTCGAGGCTGTCGGGCTTGTTGGTCCCGATAATTCCCGACGGCCCGCGCTTGATCCATCCGGCGGCATAGAGCCCCGGCACGATGCCGTTCGAATCCGTCACGCGCCCGGCGACATTCGGCACGACGCCGCGCTTCTGGTCGAAAGGTATACCCGGAATGCCGATGCCCCGGTAGCCGATGCTGCGGAACACCAGCCCGCAAGGCAGATCGAACGTTTCACCCGTCGGCTCGGCCCATTGCTTGAACGGCTCATTGCCTTCCAGGCGGTTCCTGCCCAGCCGGAGCGACTCCACCCGCCCGTTGCCTTCGAGGGCGACCGGGCTCTCCAGAAAGCGGAAATACAGCCGGCGCGGCGCGTTCCGGTCCGGCGCGGCGGCGAACTCGCGCAACAATTCCAGGTTGCGCGCGCGGTTGTTGTCGGAAAGCTCTTCCTCGCAACGCGGGCCCAGCGCCAGCGCCGCCGGGTCCACAATCGGCTGGCAGGCCACGAGGCGGCCCATTTCCTTCAGCTCCAGGGCCGTGAACGCGGCCTGCGCGGGTCCGCGCCGCCCAATCAGGTGGATCTCGCGTACCTTGCTTTCCGCCAGCGCCTCCAGCGCGTGCGTCGCGATATCGGTCGTTCGCAGTTCGTCCACGGTCTTGGCCAGAATCCGCGCCACGTCCATCGCCACATTGCCCACCCCCACGATGGCCGCGGCCTCCTGCTGCAAGTCAAAAACAGCGTCACGATAGTCCGGATGCCCGTTGTACCAGCCCACAAACGAGGTCGCCGTGTAGCTGCCGGGCAAGTCCTCGCCCGGGACCCCCATCGCGCGGTCGGTTTCCGCGCCGTACGCCAGGATGATCGCGTCGTAATGTTGCCGGAGATCCGCCAGATCAAGATCGCGCCCGATGGTGACGTTGCCGAAGAATCGAAAACCCGGCCGGTCCGCGATGCGCTCGTAGACCCGCGTGACATTGCGGATCTTCTCGTGGTCCGGCGCCACGCCGCCGCGCACCAGCCCGAAAGGCGTCGGCAGGCGATCGAACATGTCCACCGCCGCCGGGCGCTCGGATTTGAGAAGCGGATCGGCGGCGTAGAAGCCGCTGGGGCCGCTGCCAACAATAGCGACGCGAAGGGGACGCTCGAAAATGCCGGAATCAAGTGTCAAAAGGGGCTCTCCTCCCGGGGGCTCGACCGCTCCAACAAGCCATCCCGTATGCAGTACTATCGTGCATGCGTACCCGGATTGGCAAATCGATTCGCGTCATACGCTTTGCCGCTTGCGCCGGAGTATACCGTCGTTTACACTGAGCGGGCTGTGAGTAGAAACCGGTAACACTTCAGCCGCTTGAGTAAGGCGGTCGCCAATACGAGATTCCTTACTTACACTGGATGAATTCGTCATTCCCGCGAAGGCGGGAATCCAGAGGGTTTGCGAGGTTATCGTTGCATGGTCTCTGGGTCCCCACGTTCGTGGGGATGGCGGTGTTAGATCACCGAGAGCCGCCACCGTTGGATGGGACGAGAGTGACCAATTCAGTCGGCTGAAGAGTTACCGAAACCGGAAGTCCCCGCTATGTTCAGTTATAGACTGCTCTCGCGCCTCGCGCGCCCGTCCGCCATGCTCGTGGCCGCGTCCATCTTCGCGGCCGCCGCGGCCCCGGGCGAGCCCGCGCTCTCCTTCAACCGCGACATTCGCCCCATACTCTCCGAGCGTTGCCTCACCTGCCACGGATTCGATGGGGCCGCGCGCAAGGCCGGTCTCCGCCTCGATACCGTGGAAGGCGCAACGTCCACACTCAAGTCCGGCGCGGTCGCCGTGGTCCCGGGGGACACACACGCCAGCACACTGCTGGCCCGGGTCAGCGCATCGGACCCGAACGACCGGATGCCGCCGCCGGAAGCGGGGGAGGCGCTCGACGCCGCCGAAATCGAACGGCTCCGCGCCTGGATAGCGCAGGGCGCCCCCTTTGAGCCGCACTGGGCCTATGTCGCGCCGCAAAAGCCCGCCATCCCCGCCGTACAGCTTGCCGCCTGGCCGAAAAACGCCATCGACCACTTCGTGCTCGCGCGGCTGGAGGCGGAGGGAATCGCGACGGCGCCCCCGGCGGACCGCTACACCCTGCTTCGACGGCTCAGCTTCGATCTGACGGGCCTGCCCCCTTCGCTCGAGGAGGCGGACGCCTTCGCCGCGGACGAGCGCCCCGACGCGCTGGATTGGGTGCTCGATCGGCTCTTCGCGAGTCCGCACTATGGCGAACACCGCGCGCGCTACTGGCTCGACCTGGCGCGCTATGCGGACAGCAACGGCTACCACGTGGATGCGCCGCGGTCCATGTGGCCCTATCGCGAATGGGTCATCCGCGCCTACAACCAGAACATGCCGTTCGACCAGTTCACCATGGAGCAGATCGCCGGCGACCTGCTGCCCGACACGACGCTGGAGCAGCGCATCGCCACGGGCTTCCATCGCAACACGCTCTTTAACGAGGAAGGCGGTATTGATCAGGAGGAATTCCGGACCAAGGCCGTAATGGACCGGGTCGACACGACGATGACCGTGTGGATGGGCACGACCATGAACTGCGCCCAGTGCCACGACCATAAGTACGACCCTTTTACGCAGGCGGAGTACTACCAGCTCTACGCCTTCTTCAACAAAGTCCCGGAACTCGGCGGGGGGACCTTTCAGAGCCGCGCGCCGCTCGTGGAACTGCCGCCGGACCCGACCCTTCAGGCGGAATTGGACGGACTGGCCTCGGTCATCGCGAAACTGGAAGCTGAATCGCCGCCGGATGGGGGAGGGGAGGCGGCCGAAAAACCGAAGGACGCCCCGCCGACCCGCCTCGAAGCCCTGAAAAAGCAATACGAAGAGGCGCGCAAAAGAATTGTGACCTCGCTCATAATGGAGGAAATGCCGGAGCCCAGAACGACCCACATACTACGGCGCGGAAACTTCCTGGATCACGGCGACCAGGTTACGGCAAACACGCCGGCGGCCTGGCCGCCCGTCGCCGCGCGCAACGGCGCAGAACCGGACCGGCTCGACCTGGCGAACTGGCTCGTCGCGCCGGAAAACCCCCTGGCCGCGCGCGTCACCGTCAACCGCCTCTGGCAACAACTATTCGGACGTGGCCTCGTCGCCACCCCGGAAGACTGGGGGAGCCGCGCCGCGCCCCCGTCTCACCCGGAATTACTCGACTATCTCGCCGTGACTTTCGTGGAAAGCGGCTGGGACGTCAAGGCGCTCCTGCGGATGATCGTCTCCTCCGCCACCTACCAGCAGTCCGCCAGCGCCGGTCCCGACGCCTATGCGCGCGACCCGAAGAACGTGCTGCTCGCGCGCGGACCGCGCTTCCGCCTCGACGCCGAGGCGATTCGCGACAACGCCCTCACCATCAGCGGGCTGCTCAACCCCGAAGTAGGCGGTCCCAGCGTCTACCCCTACCAACCGCCCGGACTCTGGGAGGAAAAAGCGCTCACCGGCTACGGCGCCGGCATCTGGCCCGACACCACCGGCCCGAACCTCTACCGCCGCGGCATGTACACCTTCCGCCGGCGATCGGTGCCCTATCCCACCTTCCAGGCCTTCGACGCGCCCGGCTTCGAGTTCTGCACCATGGAACGCCCGCGTACCAACACGCCCCTGCAGGCGCTGACGACCATGAACGACCCGCAGTTCGTCGAGGCGGCCCGGGTGTTCGGTCAGCGCATCCTCCGGGAAGGCGGCGACGATCTGGACGCCCGGGTGATCTTCGCCCTGCGCCAGGCGCTCGCCCGACCGCCAAGGGAAGAAGAGCGCGCGCTGTTTCTCCATATCTACAACGAGCAGCACGCGGCCTTCTCGACCGACCCGGAAGCGGCCCAGGCCATCATCACGCAGGGCCGCGCACCGGTAGCGTCGGATATGGAGCCAGCCGCCCTGGCCGCCTGGACCACGATTGCGAACGTGTTGCTGAACCTGGACGAGACCGTGACGAAGGGGTAGGGGTGAGCACTCAAGCGTTGCACGGAGTTATGCGACGGATGGGGTCGTAATAAGCTTCGGCAAGGCCGGTGTTTTCAGGTCAATGATAACTTGGTCCCTGTCGTCCCTGAAGTCCCTGTCGTCCCTTATGTCCCCCGCCGTGGATGGCCCCGGACCACGATGGAGTAATTGACAAAGATTGCCAATCATGCGAGAATTCAAGCATGCCAACACAAAACGTAAACATCACCGAGGCCCAGGCCGAGTTTATCCGCAACTGCGTGGAATCGGGCGACTACAACAACGCCAGCGAGCTGGTGCGGGAGGCCCTGCGCCTCTTGAAGGAACAGAAGGACGAACACCAGGCGCGGGTGGAGTATCTGCGGGCGGAGTTGCAAGTAGCATATGACGCCCGCGGGCGTGGTGAATATATCGATCTCCACAGCAAGGAGGACATACGGGCGTTGCGCGCACAAATGCGACGTGAGCGGCTCGACAAACTGGCACAGCTAAGTAATGCGTCGCCTTCGACTAAGTGAGCCCGCAAGTAGTGATATTGACCGTATCTGGTGGTACACGTACGACCGGTATGGAATGGAACAGGCGGATGACTACGACACGTTGATCTGGCAAGCGCTTGAGGACATCGAAGAGAATCCCGACCGACCAACGAGTCGTCCGGAACCCGGGATCGGTCCCAACGTTCGAAGTTACCATATCTCGCTCAGTAAGAAACGCAGTGGAACGCACATCAGAAAGCCACGGCATGTCGTCTTCTACACACTGGTATACGAAGATGAGATATTCGTAATGCGAATCATTAAGGATGATATGGATGTCCAACGTCACCTTTTCGATGCGTGAGCGAGTTTCTGCCTGGATAGCAGCGGACTTGAACCAGGTATTGGGCAGAAAGGCGGAATTCTTATGAAACTGCACGACGTTTTTCTGATTCCGTCCCGGGCTCAGTTTGTCCGCAAGTGTGTCGAGACTGGCAATTTTGATAGCGAGAATGAGGTCATTCACGAAGCGCTCGGGTTGTTGAAACTGTGTTTGGAAAACGACGAAGTTCGTTTGTGCGTTTTGCGCGCTGAACTGGAAAAAGGGATTGATGACTATGAGGCGGGTCGCTACATCTCCTTCGAATCCCGCGAAGAGCGGGAGGAGTACTTTAAAGATCGGCGACGGAAACTCATGGAGCAGTATGAAGCAGAGCAGGACGAAGCTGCGGGACCGCCCCCTTAGGGATTTCGATTGAGAGCCATGAACCCCAACCTCGCCCACAGCAAAGCCATCACCCGCCGTCAATTCTTCAGCCGCTCGGCCACGGGCGTCGGCGTGGCCGCGCTCGCGTCCCTCCTCGGCGCGAAGAGCGAGGCCGCTGTCTCCGCCAGGCTCTCGCACATGGCCCCGCGGGCGAAGCGCGTCATCTATATGTTCATGTCCGGCGGCCCGAGCCACCTGGACCTCTACGACTACAAGCCCTACCTCGTCCAGCACGACGGCGAGCCCGTCCCCGAGTCCTTCATGGAGCAGCAGCGCTTCGCCTTCATCAAGGGCGTCCCCAATATCGGCGGCACGCGCTGGAAGTTCAACCAGCACGGCCAGAGTGGCGCGTGGTTCAGCGAATTACTGCCGCACATCGCCTCCATCTCCGACGATATCGCCGTCATCCGCTCCATGCATACCGAACAATTCAACCACGATCCCGCGGTCACGTTTCTGAACAGCGGTTCGCCCCTTACGGGACGCCCCTGCATGGGCGCGTGGGCGAGCTACGGGCTTGGCAGCGAGAATTCGGACCTGCCCGCCTTCGTTGTGCTTACCTCCGGCGAGGGCACCCAGCCGCTCCAGTCCCGCTATTGGGGCAACGGCTTCCTGCCCTCCACGCACCAGGGCGTTCAGTTCCGCAGCCAGGGCGACCCCGTCCTCTTCGTGAACAATCCCGGCGGCATCGACCGCGACCGGCGCCGCGCCACCATCGACGCCATCAACCAGATGAACCAATGGCAGTATGAGCACGTGGGGGACCCCGAAATCCTCACCCGCATCGAGGCCTTCGAACTCGCCTACCGCATGCAGACCAGCGTCCCCGAACTCATGGACATCGCCAGCGAGCCCGAATCCGTTCGCGCGCTCTATGGCGTGGAGCCCGGGAAGACCTCCTTCGCGAACAACGCCCTCCTCGCACGGCGGCTGGTCGAGCGCGGCGTCCGCTTTGTCCAGCTCTTCCACACCGGCTGGGACCACCACGGCGGCAAGGGCAAGCAGAACCTCATCGGCGATCTACCGGTGACCGCCGGACAGATAGACCGCCCCGCCGCCGCCCTGGTGAAGGATCTGAAGCAGCGCGGCCTGCTGGAAGAAACTCTGGTAATCTGGGGCGGCGAATTCGGACGCACCCCCATGGTCCAGGGCGAAGTCACCGCCGAAAGCATGGGGCGCGATCACAACCCCCGCGCCTTCACCATCTGGATGGCCGGCGGCGGCATCAAGCCGGGCATCGTCCACGGCCTGACCGACGATTTCGGCTATAACGTCGTCGAAAAGCCGGTCCATGTGCACGATTTCCAGGCCACCGTGCTCCACTGCCTTGGCATGGAGCACGAAAAGCTCACCTACCGCTTCCAGGGCCGCGACTTCCGCCTGACCGACGTCCACGGCAACGTCGTGCGCGATCTCTTGGCCTGAGCTCTGGGAAAGGACGGTGCTCTGGCGGGGAAATGGCGCTATTGACCGGCCCGTTCCTCATCCGGTAATGTTCCCAGAACCAGCAGTGAGAGGACGTTCGGGATACAGGAGAAAGGGGTTGAGTATGTTGCAGCGAATACTGCCCGGGCTCGCCGTGGCATTGGTTGTTGCGGCCGCCGTTAATGCGCAGGATGTCGACGGAAGCGAAGACCACCCCGTCATATCCCGCTACCCTGGCTCGGTCATCCAGCAGTACATCGTGGAGAATTACCGGGCCTACAAAGTGCCCATCGGGCCCGTGACCGGCTATCGCACCATCGCCGATTGGATCGAGACCGAAGGCCGCCTCACGCGCATCTATTATGGCCTCGACGGCGGTGAACGAAGCCACAGCGAGGTCTATAAGAACTATGTGGAGGCCTTGAAAACCGCCGGGTTCGAGATGCTCGCCGAAGGGCTCTATACCGAGAGCAGCCGCAAACCCGAGGTGGGGAGCCGGGCATGGCAGGCGGTATTCTTTGGCGCCAACCCGTGGGAGCCCAGTGGCCCGATCCGGAATATGGTTTCGGGTACGGCGACATCCGGCGGCAGCGGAACCGTCATCGCCCGCAAGGAGCGGGCGGCGGGCACGGTTTACGTCTGCGTATCTGTGGTTCACTTCAGCAACGAACACATCGGCACACTCGTCGATGTGCTGGAAGTCGAGGGCGCCGAAACCGGCCTCATCGTCGTGGACGCCGAGGCCATCGGTAAGGGCATCGAGGAATATGGACGCGTGGTGTTGGACGGCATCCTTTTCGACTACGACAAGGCCACGCTCCAGGCAGAGTCAAAGGCCGCCCTGGAGCAGATCGCCATCTATCTCAAGGCCAATCCCGACAAGCCCTTCTATGTCGTGGGCCACACCGACGCCAGGGGCTCGCTGGAATACAATCAAAAACTCTCCAGCGACCGGGCCAGGGCGGTGGTCGCCGCGCTCGTAAAGGAGTACGGCATTGACGCTGGCCGTCTCGAAGGCCACGGCGTTGGCCCGCTGGCGCCCGTGTTTACCAATGAGTCGGACGCAGGTCGCGAGAAAAACCGCCGCGTCGAACTGGTGGAACGATAGCCGGAAGCGAATCGGCCTGTCGGGCGGTCCCTATTCCGCCGGCGCCGGCAGCTTCCGGATCTCGATGTCCTTGTACCACGCTTCCGCCGGCTTGCCGCTGTGGATCTGGAGCGCAATGACGCCCGTCTGCGGGATGCCCGGCTCTTCCTCGGTGTAGTCCACGGTCTGCTCGCCGTTCAGCCAGAGCTGGATGCGGTTCCCCTCGCAGCGAATCCGGTAGTCGTTCCAATCGTCCGGCTTCAGAATCCGCGCCACCAGCGCCGGATCCGGCTGCTGCAGGATCTTGTTCCGCCGCGACTCGTCGTACAGGCAGCCCCAATAGTGCTGGCCCATGTCCGCCTGGTATCCGGAAACCTCGGTATTGTCCGGAATGCGCTCCGTCCGCAGCTGGATGCCCGCGTTGGCGTCTTCCCCCGCCAGTTTCACCTTCAGCCGCAGTTCAAAGTGGTCGTAGCGCTCCGTCGTGCAAAGGAAGTAGTTGTGCGCCAGGGAATCCCGCAGATTCCCGCCCACAATCGCGCCCTCCTCAATGCGGAACTTCGTCAGGTCGCCCTCCCAGCCCGTAAACGTTTCGCCATCGAACAGGCGTACCCAGCCCGCCGCCGGCGCCTTCTCCGCGCCCTCGGCGGCGGCGGGCAGCGCCGCCAACGCGGCAACCCAGGCAATGAAGCTTATTCTTGTCATGACTACAATCTCCGCAGGTTCGTCTCGATTTCCAATGGTGATCCTACAGCCGGCCCCCTTCACATTTCCATAATCAGGAGATGCGTCCGGGAATACTGGACCACGAAAGTTCGTTGTGGCAGTATCACGATAGGTTGAGCGCGGCCTCCATGACCCGACGCGAAGCCGCATGTTGGGTAATCGGCCCGTCCAACCAGGAGAGCAAACACGTGCGCTGGCTGCAACTCGACCCCGAAAGCGTCGCCCGCCGGGCGGAGGCCTATGGCGTTTCCCTTCCCGAGCCACGCCTCGGCCGGTTCGTCCTGCGCGGCGCACTCGGCTTTCTCCTCGTGAGTCTCGCGGGCTTCGCCCCGTGGACCCTCGCCGGAAGTTGGTTCTACCAGCGCATCGGCGAGGCCGGGCTCTACGCCGTCTGCGCCCTCGTATTCATCGCGGCTTCCGGACCCCTGTTGCACCGGCTAATCCTCGGCCCGGGCTCCCTGCCCCGTTTCTATTGCCTGTTCGGTGTGGCCTTCGCGGGCTACTCCGTCGCCTGGACCGCCGCCTGGCTGCTCATGCCCAGCCACACCGGCAGCGTCATCGGCCTGGCCGCCGGGACCGCCTTCATGGGCTGGGTGATCGCCCGCGCATTCGCCGCCGCCGCCGCCACGTTGCCCGTCGTGCTCGCGCTCTTCCTGTTCAACGCCGCCGGTTATTTCCTCGGCGGCGTGCTCGACTCGGTCCTCTGGAACCTGGATCCCTTCCCCTTCCCCCGGGATGTCCAGGTCATCCTCGCCCGCTCCAGCTGGGCCGTGCTCTATGGCCTCGGCTTCGGCGCCGGGCTCGGTTACGCCTTCTGCCGCGTCCAGACCCCGCGCCGCTGAAGCGGGGGGGAGGGGGCCGTGCAGGGGCACTCGGCGCGCTCGCATCCAAACGGGATCGAGATGGATGGGTGTTCAGTCGCGACGATTTGGAGCACCGATTCAAAGAAAGTGAGCGTGATGGAGCGCCGGCATCCCTGCCGGCACGGTCAGGGATACTCCACATGCGAAATGCCACCACCCAGACGGGCCCCGGTTTCTGAGTTTGCGCTGATTCAAATAGCGACCATCTCGTACACGCCTTCGAAACGCGATGGCCCCGCACACGCCACTGGACGAATGCGCATACCCTGTGGCATAATGAAACAAGCTCGGGGTCGGGTTGCGGCCCCGGGTGACCGATGCTTTTGCCGGTCTTCGTGGGGGCGACATGGTCTCGACGAGGGTGGATGAAGCGTTGGCTGCGTGTCGAGGACTCCGGTGGCCTCGTAAAAAACCGGAACCTAATTAACTGCGAACGATCAACACGAATTCGCACTGGCCGCTTAGTTAAGCAGCCGCGTCTTGCGCTCGACCGCCTGCTAGGGCGATAAGACGTCAACCAGCGGGCCTCGCGCCGGAACGGCGGTGAAACGTCCGGCAGAGTAGCTTTTCACCTGGCGGCCCCAGGTAGCGCGCCTGACGCGACCCGGGGTGGCGAGACTTAAAGGACAGGCTACACACGTAGACGCCTTCGTGGACGCACTTTCGGACGCGGGTTCGATTCCCGCCGCCTCCACCATTATTTAAGTTGTACTGCAGTTGTCTCTTTCCCAAGCCCGTATGACTTGACGCCGCGCTCCCGGCATGGACGATTTTGATTGCCATTCCTGCGCTCGACCTGTAATCTGCCGAAGTCGTGCATCACGCCGAGTGAGGGCCCATGGACCTGCCCTCAGATCCGGCAAAAGGAATTGGTCCACCAAGGGACCACGCCATCCGCTCCGCTCCGCAAGTAACACGACACCCGCCCCGCCGCTGATTGGTGAGCGGAAGAAATAGACTTCTGTGCGTTCTCGGTGGCAGGGTTTTGCTGCACTACCAAGCAATGCGAACCTACCGGCGTGAAGACCGCTACGGTCGTGACTAACGGAGGAGAGCATGGCAACTCAACTGGACCACGAGTTAGCGAGACTTCGCCAAGGCGATCACCTCTGCCCGGTTCACGACAACTTGGTGGAACAGACCAGCAGCGCCGTGGCGTTCATCGCCGCCGGGTTGCGGAGTGGTGATCGCTGCCTCTATGTCGCCAACGATTCGCCGTTCGAGGAACTCGTCCGGCGATTTGCTGCCCTGGGCGTGAATGTTGCCCAAGAAACCGACAAGGGCTCGCTCAAGATCCTGACCAAACGCGAGGTCTACCTGCGAGAGGGAAAGTTCGACGCCCGCAAGATGCTCGACTACCTGGCGGAGTGCGAGTCCGCGGCGGTTGCCGACGGCTACGCTGGCTTGCGGTTCCAGGGGGAGATGACCTGGGCGCTCGACGCGAACGTGGAAGGCGATCGCCTGATCGAATATGAGGCCATGCTCAACGAGTTCCTGGCCACGCACCGGGCGGTTATCGCGTGCCACTACTTGCGGCCGCGCTTCGATCCCGCGCTCATCCATGACATGCTCGTCACCCACCCGTTAGTGGCCATCGGCGATCTGGTCTGTCCCAATCCCTACTACCAACCGCCGGAACTCATCCTCCGGCCCGAACCGATGTCGGTTTTGGATTTCAAACGGAAACGGCTCGATTGGTGGCTCGAGCGTCTGCGCGCGGCGATGGCGGGCGAGTCAGAGCGCAAGCAGGCCATGCAAGTGGCCCGTGAGCGGGAAGAACTCGTCCAGTTGCTGCTCGATTCCACGGCCGAGGCTATTTACGGAATCGACCTCCACGGCAACTGTATGTTGGCCAACCCCACGTGCGCCCGGCTCCTCGGCTATGCCGACCCCGAGCAACTGAATGGCCGGAACATGCACACCCTGATCCACCACCATCGTCCGGATGGCCGTCCGTATCCAGAGGAAGAATGCCCGATCGTTAAGGCGATGCACTCACGGCAAGGGATTCACGTCAAGGACGAGGTGTTCTGGCGCGCCGACGGGAGCAAGTTCGACGCAGAGTATTGCTCATACCCGATGTGGCGGGGCACGGAGCTAATCGGTGCGGTGGTAACATTCATCGACATCACTCACGAGAAAAAGCTGGAGGAGCAATTACGGCAGGCGCAGAGGATGGATGCCATCGGGCAGTTGGCCGGCGGCGTGGCGCACGACTTCAACAATCTGCTGACCATTATCACCGGATACAGCGAACTCTTGCTTCAATCGACCCCCACGGATGATCCCAACTGGGAGTTGCTGGAGGAGATCCGGAAGGCCGGGTATCGGTCGGCATCGTTAACTCGGCAGTTGTTGGCGTTTAGCCGGAAGCAGGTTCTGGCCCCCGAGGTGTTGGACCTGAACGACGTGGTTCGGGATACGGAGAAAATGCTTCGTCGCGTCATCGGCGAGGACATCCACTTGGCCACCGTGTTGCACCCTGAACTCGGAAGGGTGAAAGCCGATCCGGGACAACTGGAACAAGTCCTTCTCAACCTCGCGGTGAATGCCCGCGACGCTATGCCGCAAGGCGGTAAACTCACTATCGAAACCAACAACGTCATCCTTGGCGAGGACTACGCCCGGTCCCACGCGGACGTACAGCCGGGTCGGTACGTGATGTTGGCGCTCTCGGACACGGGAATCGGCATGACCGAGGAAGTCAAACGTCGCCTGTTCGAACCGTTCTTCACCACCAAGGAGGCCGGAAGGGGTACAGGTCTGGGACTGGCGGTGGTTCACGGTATCGTCAAGCAGAGCGAAGGCTCGATCGAGGTATACAGCGAACCGGGCGTGGGGACCTCGTTCAAGATCTACCTCCCGCGCGTGGATCAAGCCGCGCCGACCGGGAAGTCCTGGGCCGGCCTCAGTTCCGCCCCACGCGGGACGGAAACCCTGCTGCTGGTCGAGGACGAGGACGCTGTTCGGGCACTGACCCGCTTCACCCTGCAACAGTGCGGCTACACCGTCCTCGAAGCGAGCCACGGCGAAGAAGCCATACGAGTCGCTAAGAACCACCGGGAGAAGATTCACCTGCTCGTCACAGACGTCGTGATGCCCGGTATGGGGGGGCGAATCCTCGCCGAGCGGTTGCTGAGCCTCCATCCCGAGATGAAAGTACTCTATCTTTCTGGCTACACCGACGACGCGGTCGTTCGCCACGGCATTCTCCATGAGGAAGTGAACTTCCTGCAAAAGCCGTTTTCCCCGAGCGCACTGGCTCACAGAGTCCGGGAGGTTCTTGAGAATTGAAAAGATTTCAATGTCCAATCACGGATGCCAACCTATGGCGTAATTCATTTGCAGAGTTGGAACGCAATTGGGAAGCGTAAGATTTACTAGACTAGAACTCCGTGATGCACGCACTAATCGCCGATTCCGAATCGGAATTGCGCCGGATACTCGCGTCCGCCCTGGTCCGTGTCGGATTCACCTGTCACACCGCGGCTGGCGGTTGCGGAAAGGGCCCCACGCGCGCCCCGCACAATGACGGTCATATTCGACAACCTCGCCGAGCCCTACGACCGCTGGTACGATCAGCCGGCGGGACGCGCCATTTTTCGCGCAGAACAGGATTGCCTGCGGGGCCAGTGTCCCGGCGCGGTCTACGGTCGTGACCCACCTTCACTGCTCCGAAAATGCACAGGCGGGACGCCTGTGCCACATTCCTTCAAAGGTACTCTTACGAACCAAGGTGAAGCGTGCAAAGAACGTGGCACAGCCGTCCCGGCTGTGTACCGGTTGCGAAGCAGCCGGTTTTCATCCTTAATGGGTTACACAACGCGTCATGCCCCCCATCCACATCGCTTACTGAAAACCGCACATGCTGCCGCGTGCCGTGCGACCCGTGAACCGCATTCGCGCGGCCAGGCCCTCGCAGTGTCCACATCAAGACTTTCTTGACAGTGCGGATTCCAACTGCGTATATTTATTCTCAGTTGGGGTTGTAACTGGCCATTTATGGAGCAGGATTGGTTCCGTGCTGGACTCGATAAAGCGTATCCTTCTCGACTTCCAGGAGTCTTCACTGGAAACCGGGGCGCCCCGACGCTTGCGGGTAGAGCCGGTCCGCGGGAAGGCAACCGTGTTGATTGGGGTGCGCCGGTGTGGGAAGTCCACCTTTCTGTTTCAACGTATTCAGAGCCTGCTGGACCGCGGCGTTTCGCCTCAGAACATACTGTATGTGAATTTTTTCGACGACCGCCTTCACAGTCTACGGCATGAGAGCCTCGCCCTCATCACCGAAGCGTACTATGCGCTATACCCGGTGAAGAAGGGTGAAGAGATGGTCTACTGCTTTTTCGATGAGATACAGGCCGTTCCGGGGTGGGAACCCTTTGTTGATCGCATCATGCGCACGGAGAAATGCGAGGTCTATCTCACGGGCTCGTCGGCGAGGATGCTATCGAAGGAGATCGCGACGCAGATGCGCGGGCGCGCGATGTCCTGGGAACTATTCCCATTCTCATTCCAGGAGTTTTTGGATGCCAGGGGCATCGGCAGCGAAAAAGCCCTTTCAACGAAGACGCGGTTACTCGTCCAGAAGGCCTTTGAAGAATATTGGGCAACCGGCGGTTTTCCCGAAGTCATCGGCCTTCAGGAGAGCCTGAGGATCAAGACCCACCAGGAGTACTTCCAGGCGGTCCTGTTCCGTGACCTGGTAGAGCGACACGATATTTCGCACCCGAGGGCGGTGAGCGATCTGGCCCATCGGCTGGTGGACAACACGGGATCTCTCTACTCCGTCAACCGCCTGACAGCCTATCTGCGATCGATTGGACATCACGCGCCGCGCGCTGCCGTTTCGGATTACCTGGATTGGTTCGAGGATGCGTATTTTCTCTTCACCGTGCAGGTGTTCGACGCTTCGCTTGCGCGCCGCAACACGAATCCCAAGAAGGTCTATTGCATCGATCACGCTCTGGTTGCCTCGGTGGCGTCGGGCGTGCTTGTCAATGCCGGCCATCTATTGGAGAATCTCGTGTTTACGGCGTTACGGCGAGTGTATCCCGAGATCTACTATTACAAGACCAGGACGGGTAAGGAGGTCGATTTCATCGTTCCATTGCGCGGCGGTTCCCGGCTCCTGGCGCAGGTGTGCGCGTCGCTCGCCGAGGAGCAGACGCGAACCCGGGAAGTCGCGGCCTTGAGCGAAGCCATGGCGGAAACCGGCGTCACGTCTGGGGTCATAGTGACCCGTAATGAGGAGTCGCAAATCGAAACCCGAAGCGGTACGATCAATGTCGTGCCGGCCTGGCGTTTTCTGCTCGACATGCCCGTGTCGGGATTGTAGTGCATCGACGGACCTGACATGCGGCGTCCAACTTCGTCCGCCATGCCCCCCGAACGGGCCACCGGATATGCATGGAGCCCGTCTGATGCCGTATAATCCGGCCACGTAACGCCCGGGGGATTTACGCACGATTTGACGCCCGAAAGAGGTGCGTGTGCCGGTAGACATCCCATACCACGGGCGCGCCACGGTCGAAGCGGCGCCACGAACCCCTGCCGCATCCAGATACGAATCATCCGGGCGAGTAGCGCCCCCGGCCACGTGTGGCGCTTTGTAGGGCCATCGAAGGCCATCCACGCATTGATAAGGGACGACGACTTGCAGCGCAATCCACAGCGCCCCGATTTCACAACGCCCCGCCCCGCCGTCTTTTTGGACCGGGACGGAACGCTTGTCGAGGACGTCGGCGTCATTCGCGGCGCCGATCAGATCCGGCTTTATTCGGATACGATCGAAGCTTTGCGGTTACTGCAAGAAAAGTATTTGCTGTTCGTCATCACCAACCAATCCGGCATCGCTGCGGGCGAGGTGACGGAAGAAGAGGTCAGCCGGGTCAACGACCACTTGAACGAGATCTTACGGGGGGAAGGCATCTTCATTCGGGAATGGTATGTCTGCCCGCACCAGCGGGAAGACGGCTGCGCCTGCATGAAGCCCGGTCCGGAATTCGTACTGCGGGCCCAGCGGGACTATCGGCTCGATCTGGGCCGATCCTTCGTCATCGGGGACCATCCACACGACACCGTCACCGGGAACGAGCACGGCGTGTTCGGGCTGTATCTCCTGACCGGCCACGGGGGACGCCACCTCGCGGACCTGCCGATCGAGAAGCCGGTGTTCCATCGCATCCGGGACGCCGCCGAATGGATTCTGAGCCACCCCGATCCCGGGAGAGACCTGGCACGGCAGATCGAGGAAGGCGCAGCCGCCATCCGCGCCGGTGGGGTCGCCGCCTTCCCGACCGAGACGGTCTATGGGCTCGGGGCCGATGTCTTTCAGCCGGAGGCGGTGAAGAAGATCTTCGAAATCAAGGGGCGACCGCACTACAACCCGCTAATCGCACACATCGCCGATCCGGAGCAATTGAAGCGCCTCGCCACAGCGGTTCCCGAAAAGGCGTCGCGGCTTATCGACGCGTTCTGGCCCGGGCCACTTACCGTGGTGCTTCCCAAGCGCTCGGAAGTCCCGGATATCGTGACCGGCGGACACAACACGGTCGCGGTCCGCATGCCCGCCCACCCGATCGCGCTCGAAATCATACGCCAGTGCGGCTCCCCGCTGGCCGCGCCCAGCGCCAACCGCTTCACCTGCACGAGCCCAACGACCGCCCGCCATGTAAGGGACCAACTGGGCGTTCAATGCCCGGTCATCATTGACGGGGGCGCATGCCGCGTCGGCGTGGAGTCCACGGTAATCTCGTTCACGGGACCCGTCCCTGTGATCCTGCGCCCCGGAGGCCTGCCCGTCGAGGAGATCGAACGCCTGATCGGCCCGGTGGCCATCCGCGCGGCCACTTCCGAGAACACGAGCGATATGGAAAGCCCGGGGATGATGCCCAACCACTACGCCCCGGCCACGAAGCTGACCGCCTACGTGTGTATTCCTGCGACCTATGCGAATCAGCCGGATATCGGGTTGCTCCTGTTCAAGACCCCGGAAACAACCTACGCGGGCGCGGTCGAAGTGCTCAGCAAAGCCGGAGACACCCGGGAGGCGGCCGCCAACTTCTTCGCCGCGCTTCGCCGTTTGGATGCGTTGGGCCTGCGAGAGATCATCGCGGAGTATGCCCCCGAAGAGGGGCTGGGTCACGCGATTAACAACCGGCTTGCGAAGGCCGCCATGGGCAGGGTAGTACACGATGAACAATAGATGGGTCGTTCTGGCCGCGGGTTGCCTTATGCAGACCGTGTTGGGGGGTATCTATGCCTGGAGCACGTTTGTCCCATATCTGACGAAGGCTTTCGGCCTCACCTCCGGCCAATGCGGCCTGATATTCGGATTGTCGATTCTGATCTTCACTTCCGTGATGATTCTGGCCGGACGCATCCTGGTCAGAAAAGGTCCCCGTTTTACCGCGCTCATTTCGGCCCTCCTGTTCGCCCTCGGCTATCTGCTGGCGTCGTTCTCCGGCGGCGCCTTCATGCCGCTCCTCCTGAGCCTCGGCGTCATCACGGGATGCGGTATCGGCTTTGGCTATGTCTGCCCCGTTTCCGTGGGCATGCAATGGTTTCCCGAAAGAAAAGGGCTGGTAACCGGTGTGGCGGTGGCCGGGTTCGGCTCCGGAGCCATTGTCCTCTCCTCGATCGCGGAGTACCTCCTCCTCAGCGGGGTGGATGTGCTCACGTTCTTCCGCTGGTATGGCGTGTGCGCCGGGCTGGTGCTCTTTTCCGCAGCATTGCTCCTGCGCGATCCTCCGGGAACCCGCTACAACACCGCAAACAACGGCGAGAAGTCCGAGGTCTTCACCTGGCCGTTCTACCTGTGCTCGATCGGAATCTTCGCCGGAACCTTCGCCGGGTTGCTCATTATCGGCAACCTGACCCCCATCATTATCAAGACAGGGTTGACCGAACGGCAGGCCGCCCTGGCCGTCTCCATATTCGCGGTTGGAAATGGGGCGGGGCGCATCATCTGGGGCAGGCTGTTCGACCAGTGGAACTACCGCTGTATTCCCCTGTCGCTGGGAAGCTTCGCCCTGGCGGCGGGGCTGCTCCTCGTTCCGCTTCCCGCCCCGGCGCGCATGCTGACGGTCGTGCTGATCGGATTCTGTTTCGGGGCGAACTTCGTGCTCTACGCCTCCGCCATTTCACGCTACTTTGGAACGGGCGCCTTTCCACGCCTCTACCCGATCTGCTTCATGGCCTATGGCGTTGCGGGGGTGATCGGCCCGGGCCTGGGCGGATGGCTCGCCGATCAGACGGGGACCTACCACACCGCGATCTACATCTGCATCACCCTCGTAGCGCTGGCGAGCGTCTTCACGCTTATCAGACTGCCCGTTTTTTACAGCAACCCAAGGCCTGAATAGCGGGGCCCCTCGGATTTGAACGCGCTGCCTTGCCATAGCCGATAATCTCTCTTCAATCGCAAGGGGCGTCTGGAGTATCATTCAAAGGTGCGGCGTGCGGGGAGCGCCCGTACTCGGGGGAGTGTCGGCGCGAATACCCCGCAAGCCCCTAACCCGCCAGCGGAGGTGCGCAATGCTTTCTCTCTCCCTGCTTCTCGCCCAATTCACAAACGTTCTGTCGCTGGCGGCGCCACCCTTTCCCGGGGCGCTCGATCGGGCGGCGATTGCCGTGGAAACCCTCGACAATATCGTCGAACATGGCCTCCTCCTGGGCAATGGGGACATGAACGCTCTCGTACATGCCGAGGGCGATGACCTGATTGTGCGCCTCACGAAAAACGACGTATGGGACGCCCGAATCCCCACCGAACTGGACCCGCCCCTGCCGCGCTTCGCCGAGATCCTGAAATTGGATGCGCCGGACGGTCCCGTCCGCTCGGAAGGTGGGCCCAATTCCGGGTTTATCCTCCCGCGGGGCTATTCGTTTGAGGGGCCCGATTCCTACCACGCCAACGCCTATCCCTGTCCTCGCGCGTGTGCCGTCGTGCGCATTCCCGATGCCGCGCGGCCACCGCTCACGGCCACGCTCGACCTCCGCCGCGCCGTGCTGACCGTGGCCGCCGCCGGGGTACGAACGACGCTGCACATAGACGCCCGCGCCAACCGGTTGATCGTGGAGACGACGTCCGCATCGCCCAGCCGACTGGAACCGGTTGTTTCGGATGATCTCGATCCGCCGGACACGGGCGCGCGCGACGATCTTTCCTGGGTCGCTCAGGACATTCCGGGCGATGCCGACTGGCCCGGGATGCGTTTCCGTGTGGTTCTGGCTCAGGAAGGGGGCCGCACCGCCGTTTCAATCGGCACGTCGCTGGATGGCGCGAATCCGGAAGATATCGTCCGCGCTGCCTTCCCGGCCACGGGCATGGAGGCGCACGAGCGGGCCTGGTCGGAATTCTGGAGCCGGAGCGGGATCAAACTGGATGACGCCCTGCTGGAGCAAACCTGGTACCGCAATCTGTATTTTCTGCGCTGTGTCAGCCGCCCCGGGGTGCAGGCGCCCGGTCTCTTTGCTGGCCTCATCAACGATAAACCCGCCTGGCATGGCGACTACCACACGAACTACAACATCCAGCAGACCTTCTGGGGCGCGTACATCAGCAACCACGACGAACTCGCGGAGCCCTACGCGCGCCTCATCCGGGAGTACCTCCCCCGGGCGCAATGGCTCTGCAGGACGGTCTTCGAATGGGATGGCGCCTTCTTCCCGCACGTGCTCTACGCCTACGAGCCGCCCCACCCCGAACAGTGCAAGGCGCCCAATGGCCGCCAGTACCTCCACCACGTATGGGGCTTCACCATGGGCGTCACGCCCTTTACGGTCCAACCGGTTTGGTGGCACTACCAGTACTACCCGGATCGCCGTTTTCTGGAGGAAACTGCGTATCCCCTCGTTCGAGAAGCGGCCAATTTCTGCGCGGGTTTCGTTGAACGCTGCGCAAGAAGTGCCGACGGCGCCATCGACTTCGGTCCCTCGGTATCGCCGGAACACTGGACAGGTTGGCCCGAGGGCTTCAGTCGAAACTACGACGGCGCCTTCGACATCGCGTTCTTCCACTTCATCTTCGACGCGGCGCTGGAAGGGGGGGGGATCCTGGACACCGACGGCGACCTCGCCGCGCGGTGGTGCGCCGCCCGGGACCAGCTTCCGGACTATCCCGTCACGGGCGGAAACGAGCCCATCGTCGTGGACGTGCGCGGTGCGCCGCCCATCGAATACAACATCCCCGTGCCGGCGACGCCGGTCTTTCCTGCGGGCGTCGTAGGCTGGCAATCGCCGGAATCACAGCGGCAACTGTTCGCGCGCACGATCGCCGCCATGCAAACCAACGGCAACAACAGCGCGGTCATGCTCGCGGCGGCCCGAGGGCGCTTGGACATGCCGGACAAGGTTCCGTTTCTGCGCGGCGTAATCCAGGAGCGGCTGCGCGCCAATGGCTCCATGAGCCTGAATGCCCTGAATCCCCCGCGGCGCTTTAACGACTACGGCCTCTACACGGAACAATTCGGCGTGGTGCTGCCCATCAGTGAACTGCTCCTCCAAAGCGCGGGCGGCGTGATCCGCGTCTTTCCCGCTTGGCCCCCGGACCAGGCCGCGTCCTTCGAGCAACTCCGCGCCGAAGGCGGTTTCCTGGTTTCCGCGAAACACGATGGCGAGGAAGTGACGGAGATTCGCGTACGCAGCACCGCCGGCGGGAACCTGCGCCTGCAGCCACCCTGGGCTGGGACCCCCGTGGTGCGCGGCGCCGATTCGATTGCCTCGGATGTCGCAGAAAATGGCGCGATCCTGCTGCGGGTTATGACGGAACCCGGGCAGGAACTGATCTTCGCTCGACCCTGATTGACTTGGGACAGGAGTGCGCGCCGTTATCGCGATTCGCCTTCTCCCGCCGGATACACTCGCATTACCTGCGCGCCACTCCCGGAGATTTCGAAAGGACCGGGGAAGGGGCGCTCCGCATCGCGTGGCGCCCCGGCATAGTCCCGATCGATGCGCACCGGGGAGCGGTCCGGGTTCAGAAAGGGGAGTTGGGGAATCTTCGCCATTCCAAGCGACTCGGTCGTAACCAGCGCACGCGTTCCCAGCCCGCTCCAGTCCTTTTCCAGCGCGATCGTCAGATGAAGGGATCCGCCATCTTCCGTCAGCGCGATGCCCGGGTCGAAATCCTCCAAGTCGACCGCGCCCGCTTCGCTGAAGTCGAGGTAGTTCGGTTTCAGGCGTATCTGGCATGGTGGCACGCTCGGATCTCGAATCGAGGACAGCGTAGCTTCGGCTACGCCCCCGTACCACAGGTGATGGGAGCGGGAAGATCCCCGGTTACCCGTTCCGGGTTACAACGGGATTGTCCTGCTCTGGTTGGAGGTGCATGAGCCCGGGGAGGTACTTGACATCGTATTGATAATGGTTTATCATCCGCATATGGGCGGCGCACGCCCTTGTAAAAAACGCGGCTGGCCTCTACGGCGTGCAGCCACAAAGCCAAAACGACGTCTTAATCGGCGCAAGAAGGAGAATTGGTTCATGAGAAGATGTTTGTTGGTTAAGGTGATTGCGGGACTTTTGTTGGCAACCGGGAGCGCTTCGGCCACCCTGATCCACTTCGAGGGTTTCGAGGATCCCAGTTGGGTGCAGGGCCAGCCGGGGAACTGGAAGCCCTTCTTCAGCACGGCGACCCGCGTGGTATCCGGCACGGACGGGATAACCTCCCGGAGCGGCGGAGCCCACGCCACATTGCAGTCATCGCTGAACGGTGCGGGGCCGGTCACCGATTTCGGCGGCTGGTCGAGCGATTTCGGGGCGGGCTTCGCCACTTCGCTCGACATTTACCTGGATCCCCTTTGGGATGCGGGACGGGCCTTTACCTACCGGGTGGGTGTGAACCGCCAAAATGGCGACCAACTGCGCTTTTTCGACTGGCGCTTCGACGCGGAGGGCTCGGAACTGCACATTAACGCCGCGCATACCGGCGACTCCGGGGCGACGGGCCCGAGTCCGGAATTCGTTGTATCACAAGTTGGCTGGTACACCTTTGAAAACGTATTCCGGAATAACGGGGGAAGCCTGCTGGTGGATTTTAATGTTTATGATGATAGTGATATGTTGCTCTATACGGCGTCCCGCGGCGAGCTTACCGACGATATAGCGAGCCTGGTGGGCGGCAACCGGAACGGCTGGCTCTTCAACAGGACGAATAATGCCGTCACCGGCCTCGCGATCGACAACACGAGGCTTACCGGCCTCGATCCCATTCCAGAGCCGGCCACGATGACCTTGCTGGGTATCGGGCTGGCGGGCCTGACGCTGCGCCAGCGCCGCAAGAGCAAAGAGGGCTCAAGCGCGTGACGAACTGGCTTCCAAAGTGAATGCGCAATTCGGAAAGGCGGCGTGCCTATAGCTGGCAGCCGCCGGATGTGCGGTGGAGCCCCGACTCGCTGTCCGGGCTCCACCGATTTCGTGAATCGATGCTATGCGTCAGGCAACCGGGAGCACGGTGCAAGGAGTATCCGCCACGTTGTTGACAGGCAGTCACCCTCGTGGCGCATTAATCCATGCCCAGGCTTGCGCGCAACGTCGTGGCGGGGCATAGCGCGCAGCCCGGCAAAAATGGGGAGGGAGCACTCCCTTGTGGACGAGGACCGGCGTGCGTCGTATCGGTTCTTGCGCGAACACGCGGAGCGCCATGGCCTCAGCGTCCGCCGTGATCGCCGGGGAGCGAGCCGCATGCACTTTGGGCCGCGCCGGCGGGAATCTGCGCGTGCAGTCGCCCTGGGCCGACATACAGGCCTTTCACGACGCCGAACCCATCCCCGTGGGAAGCAGCGAGCAGGGCATATTGAACCTGGCCACGGAAGCCGGGAAGGAATTCCGCTTCGTCCGGCATTGATTGAGGCTGACTTTTCGTTACCGCCTGTCGCGGGCGATCACGGGATACACGGTAACCACCTTGGCGCCATTCCCGACTATCTCGAAGGGGCCGGGGAAGGGGCGCTCCGCATCGCGTGGCGTCCCGGCATAGTCCCGGTCGATGCGCATCGGTGACCGGTCTGGATTGAGATAGGGGAGTTGGGGAATCTTCGCCATTCCTAGCGACTCGGTCGTAATCAGCGCACGCGTTCCCAGCCCGCTCCAGTCCTTTTCCAGCGCGATCGTCAGATGAAGGGATCCGCCATCTTCCGACAGCGCGATGCCGGGGTCGAAGCCATCCAGAACCAACGCGTCCGGCTCGCTTGCGGGCGGCGTAGCGCCGTGCAGGTACACATTGCCCGAGGCCTGTATCGGGTGCGCGGCGTTGTCGTAGACCGCAAGCCCTGCGGAACCGACGAACAGGTTGTTAAGAAACCGGTTGTCTCCGCCGTCCGTCCTGCTCAGCCCGGCCACTTCCGTGCCATGCGCCTCCAGGTGCGGAGTCTCGCGCGACAGCTCGGGGCGCGCCACGATTTCCCCCGCCATCAGATTGTGCGCGTAGGCGCCCCCCTGCGACATGTCGAGCAGCGCGCGCTTCGATAGGAAGATATTGTTGGCGACCAGAAAGGGACCGTGGTTCACCTCCATAAACAGGTCCTCGCTGGCGTTTTCATACAGAACGTTCTCCCGCACCGAAGCGCCCTGCGCCATCCAGTCCAGCCAGATCCCGCGGACCGTACGAAAGATCCGGTTGCGGCTGATTTCCGAGTCCACCGCGGCGTGGATCTTGACACCCGCCATTTCGGCGCCCGTGAACAAGCGCTGAACGTGGATGTCGTGAATCGTGTTGCCGGTGATCGTGCTCGCAATGGCGCCGAGGCTACCCGCGATGCCTGCCTGTTCGCAGTGGGCGATCGTGTTATTCCGCACCACATGGTGGCCGATCGTGTCCATGGACCATCCATTCTCCAGGGCGCGCTGGATCGTAAGGACGTAGCCCTCCGCGGTATCTTCCGAGGTGTTGTCCCAGGCGTCGCCGTATTTGCCGAGCGTCAGGCCCGTGCATCGGGAATGGCTGATGACGTTATCCTCAATGATCCATCCCTTGCTCCAGTTTGTCCCCACGAGCCCCACCTGTTCCGCCGTCGGCGGGGCCCATTGCGTCGCCGCGTTGCGTAAAATGAAACCGCGCACGGTCAGGTAGTTGACGCCGGTCTTCTCCGGGTACAAGACCGTTGGGCGTACGTTAATCTCGACCTCGTGTTCGTTGGGATTCAGCCCGGGAAACTGCGCCCATATCGTCGTCGTGTCGGCGTCCACCCGCCCGAACCAGCGGGCTTCGCCTTCCACGGGCTTGAGCGCATCTTCCAGGGTGGCCGCTTCCAGGAGCCAGTTCCCGTTCAGGTAAACGGCCCCCGTGTGGTGGGACCGGTCCTTCGGATTAAACCAGTCGCCCTGAATCGGGTCCGCGTAGGGGTTGTAGTCTCCGAAAACCGAATTGGGAATGGCCACGGACCAGGTGTCGTCCTGGACCTTTGTCCACCCGCTGACCGGCTCGGAGCCGCGGATTTCGGCGCGCGCGCCAGGCGCCGCCTGGTACGTGATGCGAATGGTATCCGACGCGCCGCCACGCGGAGGGTTGACCCATTCCCTATAAACGCCTTCATGTACTGTCACCGCATCCCCCGGCTGCGCCCGTTGCGCCGCGGCCGAGATGGTGCGCAAGGGTCGTTCCAGCGTTCCATCGTGCGCGTCGTCTCCACGCTCGGACACGTGATATTCCCGTCCCGTACTCACCGGTTCCTCCTTCGGCGCCGCCTCCGCCGAATTGGCGGCGGGCGGCGTGCTGACATTCCAACCATCCACGCGCAACTCGGCCCTCGCGCCGTTCAGGTGTGCTGTGGTGATTCGTCCGTCAATACGGCGTTTTTCGCCCGGCAGCAGGCTGAAATAGTTGTCGGACCAGTAGGTGGGACCGACTTCGAGTCCGTCGGATCCCGCGTGCAGCGCCAGCTGGATTCCGAAGGCGAGATGGGGCGAAGGATTGCGGATTGTTACGGTTGCGACCGTTTCGTCCCCGTCTAAGCGCAGTTCGCTTGCGGCCTCCAGGGTAACGGGAGGGAGCGTATTGAGTTCGGTGTAGTCCGGAACGGACTTCGGATTCAACTGGAAGTCCGTCCAGCTGTCCTTCATATCGCCTGGTATTTCGGGCGTCGTGGACAGCCAGTAGAAGTTGTCGGAGAGCGTGACGCCCGACGTATCCGCCAGCGTCAGTTTCAGGAAGTAAAGGGTACTCAAATCGGACGGCATTTCGAGCACAAAGGCCTTCGTCTTGCCATCGGGGCCGACCTTCACCTTCGCCGTCTGCTCGCCCCGGACGGCCATGTGCTTGTCGTAGATTCGCGCGGTTACCACCAGGTCGCGGAATTCCTGACGCAATGAATTGACGACCCAGATGCTGTCGTCGTCATAGGAATACTGCACATGCAAAGGCTCGCACGCCTTCTTCGCGCCGTAATAGGCCGCCGTCGCGTTGCTGTACCAGTCGATGTAGGCCCACGTCATCGCCGCCGGCCACGCGACGTTGTATTTCCATGTGGTAATGCCGGTCGCCGAATACTTCTCGCGCCCGTAGGCCTCGAACATGGCCCGCGCACATTCGTAGTTCAGCGCGCCCGCTTTGCGACAAAACGCCTCGATGCCATCGGCCGCGCCATAGCGCGCGTCCACCTGCTCCCGCACCGTCTCGAAGAAATCGAAACCCTGGATTACCGTATGCAGCGACCACGTGGGATTCGTCGGCGGCCAAAGCGCTTCCGCAGGCATCATGCGCTTCATGCTCTCGTGCGAAACCACAATGCCGCCGATGCCGCCCGACTGCGCGAAGCCCCAGGCGCCGTCCTCCTTGCCTGTGTAATACTTCGTCGGATGCGCAAAGGTCCACAGTTCGCGCGTGCCCGTTCGTGTCCCGCCGGTCTCGAAACGCTCCTCGACGTCGAAGGCGCCGGAATGCGGCTGGTACGTGCGGTCCGGGATGTGTTTCGCGATGAGGTCCTTGTACGCCGCGTCCAGGGTGGGCGTTGGGAAAGTCTCGTCATGCCCCAGGAAGTGCGCCAGGCTCGGATGGTTGCGAATCCGCAGGATGGTGTCTTCCACGCACGCGACCGCCAGCGCTTCATCCGGAATGCTGCGTCCGAACAACTGCTGCGTGACCATAATTCCATATTCATCGCAGAGATCGTAAAACTCGTCGGTTTCGCGAATCGAGAAACCCTCGGACCGCAGCATGTTCAGGTTCGCTTCCTTCGCGTAGCGCACCAGGGCTTCGGTTTGCCGCGGGTCGAAGCGCATCATCATATCCGCGGTCATCCAGGCGCCGCCGCGGATCAGGATCTCTTTACCATTCACCACGTAGGTCCGCCACCCTTCATCATTAATATAGGTCGTCAACTGCCGGACGCCAAAGCGGGTGCTCTTCGCGTCGGAGGGATGCCCATCCACGCTTGCCGTGAGTGTGCATTCGTACAATTCCTGTGGACCGAGCGGATTCGGCCACCAGACCCGCGGCTTCTCCAGGCGGAGTTGACTAAACTCCTCGGGTCGGAATCGCACCCACTTCGATTCCCCTGGTTCCAGGGTGACCGGTTGCGCGAATTGAATGCCCTCGATGACGCCCGCCAACTCCAGCGCAACCGCCACGCCGGTCAGGTTAACCACCTGCGCCTCCACCGTCAGGTCAGCCCGGTCCAGCGACGGGACCGCCAGTTCCGGCATGACGTAGGGATGCCGCACCGTTACCGCGCCGGTGGCCTCCACGTACACATCCTCCCAGATACCCATGTTTGCATCGGGCGGTTGCGGGCAATGGTCGTCCCAGCCGGTGGTCGCCTCAATCTGCTTGGTCCTGTAGACCTTGTCCTCCCCCTGGGCCGGCGCAATGATCTCCACCGCCAGGTGGTTGGCGCCCTGGCCTACGAAGTTCGCGGTGACGGCAAACTGGAAGCGGCGAAACATCCCGATTACGTCGGTGCGATCGGCGATCTTCTTTCCATTCAACCAGATGTTGGCCTCGTAGTTGATTCCGTCGAAATGCAGCGTAATCTGCTTTCCCGCGTATTCGTTCGGCAGTTCAAACGACGTGCAATACCACCACGGGCTCCGATACGGGCTGTCCGGCGGCATCACCATCCACCGCCCCTCCCGGTACCCATCGATTCGCGTCAGATTATCGCCGTAATACGGATCCGGAAGCGCGTCCGCCTCTGCCAGCGCGGCCAGGACGGTGGAGGGAACCCGCACATCATGCCAGCCGGCGAAATCGTAGGCCCCGCCGGAAAGCGCCGCCCCATCCGCGGCGATAGAAGCAGCCGACTGGAGTTTCCACCCGTCGGAGAGTGGGATCCGCGCCTGCGCACCGGCATCGTGGCTCCAGGCGGCGGCCGCCGCAATCGCAAGCGTGAACAAGGCGTTGGGAAGTCTGTGCTTGGTTTTCATGGCGGGTGACGCCTCCGTAAAGTCGCTTTCCTGAAGGATTCTCCACAAAAAGGGGCGATTGCCTTTTTCTCCCAGACCTTAGACTTCGCGGGTGATTCTTTCGTTACGCTTTGGGCATGAATTGATACGGCGCCCCCAGGGATTGTTCGCAATCGATATTCGGGGGAGCGGGGGCTTCAGCGGGCGGGCTCAGTTGGGCTCCGAATCATCTTGCCTGGGACTGACCCGGCTCGCCCAGCACCCGAATGCTGTAAGGCGGCATTTCTTCGTCCAGCAATCCATCCAGACGTACCCGCGCGGGTTCGTCGCGGTAGTTAAGAAGGACGATCTTGTTCGTCTCCAGGGCGCTCACGAAAACACGGTCGGGATGCTGCACCGCCAGCGCTCGTTTTGTAAGCGGATGGAGCGTTTCCAGGCCCCGCAGGATAGTCTCGATGAAGTCGCCGTAGAGCGTGATTGGTTCCATGTCGCCCTGGAATCGATGGAAGCTGCCCTGGCCGGTGTCCCCGCGTTCCCAGGCGCTGAACAGGGTCGTGTCGCCGTCCGGCGTTTGTTGCGGACCGCGGGGAAACGTGGGGTAGATGGCGCAGCCGCCGTTGCGTATCCACTGGTCGATGTGTTGCTGTACGTCCGGCTCGACGATAGCGCCCCAACAGAAAACAAGGACCTTGTAGCGGTCCAGGTACCCCTCCCGGATGAGACGCTCGTCGAGAAAATCGTTGTCAATGCGGCGTCGCACTTCGGCTGCGCGGGTATTGAACCCCCAGGCATACAGATGGCGGAAGGATCCGCTGTCCAATTGGTTCATGGTCTCGGGGTAATACACCGCCACGTCAATAATCGGGTTTGCCCGTTCGTCGAGCAGACAAAAATCGCGTCGCCACTGATCCACGGCATACGGCGGCTCGAAGAGGACGTTATGGCGGGTGTACAGGTTGTCGCCGTTGGTGGTGAGGGTGCTGAAAAAACGGCCCGCAACGCCGCGCGCGCTATGGTAGCCGGCGGGTTCATAGCCAAGGCCGATTCCGTAGAGCCGCGCGGCCGTCGCCGCAAGCCGCGTGGCGTAGAAATTCTGTTCGAAGCTGTCGGTTTCGTTGGTGAGGCGAATGCCGCCGTTGCCGATGGCCCGCATCGAATCGGCCTGGCCGGAAAAGTCGGTACCCGCTTCGCGGAAGCCCCAGCCGCCGGAGGACTGGTAGATGGGCGTGTCGGGAAGGGCCGCCCGCGCGAGGTGCGCCCATTGATCGCACCACGCCGTCATGGAATCCGTGTACCAGCCGGTCATATCCAGCCGTCCCTGATTCGTACGGTATGTCTCGGGCAACTGTGGCGCGATCTCCTCGAATCGGGCATAATGCGTGTCCCACGCCCTGTTCAGTGCATCAATGGTTCCGTAGCGGGTGCGCAGCCATTTCTGAAACGCCGCGCGGGCAAAGTCATCGCCCGCCCACCAGCCGACATGGCCATGCATCCGCGCGCCGCGCACCCCGAGCGCGCTCCCGGCCCCGGCGGGATACTGGGCCTCTCCGAAATTGCCACTGGGACCCAGGCGCACCGCCTCCAGAACCCCCATCGGGCCGTAGTGCGCGCCAAACGCCCGAAGGACGCGCTCGACATGCGGAAGGTTGGCGGAGTTCCAGATCGTGGGAACGGCGTTCTCTTCGCCATGCTCCAGACATTCAAACCCGGCGGCCTCACCGGAAGCTAGATACCACTCGGGCAGTGCAAAGGCCGAGGTGATGACCAGGTTGGGAAACCACTGGAGACCGCGTTCCGTGATGGCCCGCACGATCGTGTCGTAGTGGGTGAAATCAAAGTGTCCCGGCGCCGGCTCGATAAGGTTCCAACGCACAAAGCATTCGGCGGAGGTAAAGCCCATGAGGCGCGCAAGCGGCCCGAATTCGCGAATATTGTTCAGCGCGGTTTCGAGCGAAGGGGGATCGCCCGTGTCTGGGATGCCGATTGTGCAGGTGATCTGCATCGGGCGGTCGAGGGTAAGCATGGGCTCCACGCGTACGGGCACCGCATCCGCCAATTCCCGCCAGCGGTCTTCCTCAATGTGGTCATAAGCCCGAACGGCGATGAGTCCCTGAAGCCCCGCAATCCTTAAATGCGGGTGCGTCGTTGTGGCGGGCATCCGTGGATTCGCAAACTCGAACAGGGCACGGCGCACCCGTTGCTGGTTCAGCCGCGTAAAGGACACCCCGCGCACGGGCGTGGCGTACGTCCCGTTAAAGGCGTCGTCCACCAGCATCGTGGGTTGGATGACGCCCGCGCCGTCATCGAAGTGCTCGATTTCCAGAAATATCGACGCGGAATCAGGAAAGGGCGTGTCGCTGAAGCGGAAGTCCCAGGTAACCTTCTGATAGGGGTCGGTGTCCGAAAAAATATGCAATGCCGTTGTCTCGCCGAATCCGGCTGACTGCGTCTCCGCGACGTTCTCGAGCCGCGCCCCGACCGCTTCGCCGCTGGATTGAAACAGGATTATCCCATCGGTCTCGGCCAGGGCGGCCAGCGGCTGGATCATACCAATGACAAAGGCCACGAGGCGCACCACGATGTGGCGAATACCCATGTTGGACTTCCTTTCGGCTTCTTGTTGTGCGATGGCGACCAAGACAGGACCCTCAACAGGCTGGCCGCGATTCCGGACGAGTTCACAGGCGGGACGGGAACCAATCACAAGGCTCCCCACGTCAGGTATCGATGCTACGATGCATTCGGCGGTATCATGGCGCGCGCCGCTATCGTGCGCCCGTCTCGGATAACGACGCAACTTCTGCGTCGCTCAGCGCGCGGGACCACACCGCTACGTCTTCGAGTTCGCCCCGAAAATGCCGGGACACCGTATCCCCGTCCTTCTCCGCGGCGATGATTAGCGGAGCCTCGGTCGGTAGCAAAGCGCCGGCGTGGGGGAGAGCCGCCACGAGCGCGCCATCGCGGAACAACGCCACTTCACGGCCGTCGTACCGGCCCACCAGGTCCCGCCACGCCGTGGCGTCTTCCCCCGACACGGGAAAATGCGCCCGCGCGACACCCCGGTCGGTCCGCACTTCAAACGCAATATCGCTCGCGCCATCCCCGTCCCCGTCGCCGGCGAACAAGCGGAACTGCGAGTCAGGCCCCCCAATACCATGCCCCAGCAGCGCCGCATCCCACGCCCCGGCGGGATCCCGCAGGCGCAGATACACGGTAAGCGCTTCAGCCCCGGACACCATGCCTGGGCCCGCGTCGAAATAGGCCCCGTCCAGCACGGCGCACTTCGCGCCGGGAACCGCGCCGGGACCCGACGAAAGGACATTCAGCTCAAGCTGGTAGAACTGCGGCACACTCGTCAGCGGCCGGGCCGCGCCCCGTCCCGCCGAATCCAGCTCCCACCAGGCCAACGCGCCCGAAAGCAGCGCACGCCGCCGCTCGGATTCCGCGTCCGAAGAAAGCGTCGTGCCCTCTTCCGCCGCGTTGAGCACCTTCAGCCGGATATTCCGAAACTGAACCACCGTCGGCGGGCCGCTGTGCAATTGCAGCGCCAGGATCCCCTGCGGCTCCGCCCGCCGCGGATCCGAATCCTCGACCTCCGCCGCCAGACGCCCGTTGATGAATAGTCGGATCTGCCCGCCGATACATACCAGGCGGTATTCGTGCCACGCCTCAAGCGCGAACCAGGCTTCCCCCGCGCCTTCCTCCAGCGGCGTAACCGTGCGCTGCCCCGCCGCGTCGAAGGAAGCACGCTCGCCGCGTAACGCCAGATCATGCCGCCCGTACTCGTCATAAAGCCGCACAAGCCAAGGCGTACCCAGATTGTTGTCCACCTGGTACCCGCAAACATCGCCATCCGGCAGTTGCCGGCTCCGAAACTGAAAGCCGTTGTTGATCATGCCGTCCCCGTTCAGGCGCGACTCCAGCGTTAGCTCAAAATCCGCCAGCTCGCCGCCCTCCCATACCAGGTACTGGTTCTCCGCGCACGGATGCGCCGGCGTGATGCGCCCCGTAATCGCCCCATCCTCCACCGACCAGTACGCCGGATCCGTCGCGCGCCATCCATCCAGACTGCGGCCATCAAAGAGAGAAACGAACGCCTTCGCGGCCGGAACAGGCTGAACCAGCGCCCCCGCCGCCACGGCAACGGACAGCACCACTAGTGTATGACGCATCAATATTCCTCCATGCTCCCCGGGCGCGCGCCTCTCCCTCGGACAGCCCGCACGAGCGCACTGTTGATCACCCAGGCATCTCTCCCGGAAGCCCATTGTACGCCCCGGCCCCTCAACGCCGCCACGCCACCTCACCCTCTGTTCCGTCCCAAGTCCCGTGCCACGCGATCACACCCCCTCAGGGACTGACACGTCACACCACCCCGCCTGGCACACCAAACATCGAAGCCTACACCAAACACCCCAATCGGGCGCACAAAGCGCAACCGGCGGGTCTGTCCCGTCGTACGCAGCCGCGCGCAGCGTCTACTCCCGTCCGCCGTGACGCTCCAGTAGTGCAACGACCGCCTCATCCACCGCCCGGAATGCCGTGTTCCCCCCCGCATTCGTCACCGCGAAGAACGCCATATCCCGTTCCGACGCGATCCAGACGGTCGCAAACCATAGCGTGTTGCTTCCACCGTGGGTAAGCGCCCGACCGCCGGCCCAGTCCCGTTCGGTTACGATCCATCCCATGGCGTAATCCCCGCCCTCCGCGGGCGTATGCAGCGTGCGGAAGGTTTCCGCCGTCACGATGCCGTCTTCCCCTTGCGCACCCTTCAGGTGGGCCGCGATAAACCTGGCATAGTCCTCCAGCGTGGTATGCACAGTGCCCGCCGGGCCGAGGACGGGCGCGTTGTCGGCATTGCGCGCGGTCGGATTCTTCGGCTTCCACGCGAGCAGGCCGCTCTCATGACCCCAGGGCGCGCCGGGCTCTGTCGGCGCGCCGAAGCCGGTGGCGGTCATGCCGAGGGGTTCGAACAGCCGCTTCCGCATGAGGTCCTCCCATCGTTTGCCCGTCACCACCTCCATCATCGCTCCCGCGACCACATAGCCCCCGTTGCTGTAGGCGTAGCGGCCTTTCTTGGACGGCGGCTTTCCGAGGAGTTCCGCCGCGCATTTCAACCGGTCCTCCGGCGCGGCGAACCAGTTGATATTGGGCGTGATGCCGCCGGTGTGGTGGAGCAGCATGGCGAGGGTGGTGTCGCGGTGGGCCCCATTCATATCCGGCGCGGCTTCACCGAGCACCTCGCCGATGGTGGCGTCCCACCGGAGCAGGCCCTCCTCAACCAGCATGCCCGCCACCGTCGCGGTCATGGCCTTCGTGTTGGAGCCGAGATGCCATGGGGCGTCGGCCTTTACGGGCGTGTCGTCTTTCGCCGATCGCGTGCCCACGGTGGCTTGCTCGATGATGGCGCCGCCGCGCATCGCAAAGGCCGCCATGGCCGGCAGCTTGTAGGAAGCGCGGATGGCCTCCAACGTTTCTTCGAAAGGTGCGTTGGGGTCCGGCTTGCCGCGGTTCATGGTTTCATCCTTCATCGCTTCATCCGGTTGATCCAACCGCTCTTCCATTGCTTCCCGTCCCTCTGCGGCCCTCCGCACCGCCCGGCGGTTGGCCGCGGTCATGGCAACTACCTTCGTGGCCATCTCGGTCATCGAGACCCCGTCGAACTGAACGGTGTCGCCGGTCTCATGGCCCATCCCGGCGAGAATACCCAACAGGTCTTCCGCGAAGCGCTGTTGCCACGCGCCCGGATGGTTCTCCTCGCAATAGGTCCTGATCTCGATCACGGAAATACCGTTGACGGCAAGAAGCAAGTACGGTTCGCCGTCAACCGCTATTATGGGTATCTCATTCACCCAACGCTCCACGGTGAAGGATGCGGTTGATTCCGATGTATTGTCTTCCGCCCGATCTTCCACGGGATCTCCCGCTTCGACCCCTTCCCGAATGCCACCGGGCTCCGCATCCCTAATGGCAACTTCAACCGCGGTTCGCCCAGGCTTTGAAATCAGGCCGAGCCGGACGGTGTCGCCGGTCTTATGGCCCATCCCGGCCAGGACTTCGACCAGGTCTTCCGAAAACCGTTTCTGCCACTTGTCCGGGTAGGTCAACTTACAGTAGCCGATGATTTCGTCCACAAAAATGTCGTCAATGGCATAGAGAAAATACGGCTTGCCATCAACGTCCACCTCGGGGAAGCTGTCTCCCCAGCGCACGTCGGTGAAGGGCGCAAGCTTCGGGAAGTCGTCTCCCCCGATCCCGACAGCGAAGTAGAGGATGGCCGGCACACCGATCACTAGAATTAGCACGGCAAGGATATTTCCGATAAGTGTCCGGCGCGGCGAGCACGAATCGCGCCCGGCGCCCATGAGTATCGGGTATTCACCCTTTGCCGACTCCACGGAATCACCGGCCAGGCTTTCGAGTAGCGCAAGGAGTTCCTGGCGGCGGGGTTCCAGTTGCCTTCGCACAGCGTATTGATTGAGCAGGTAGATGCCGAAGTAGACTACGAGGAGCGAGCCCACCATTAAGGTCGTGGCCCCGATCGCCTCCGTCCAATGCGACGCGGCCTGAAAGGAAACCTGGATGAAGAACGCCGAGATCGAGACAATGAAGGGCAGCAGGTACCACCAGAAGACATTGCGCAGCAGCCAGATCTGGTGCGACACCTGGGTGAGGGAATCCCGGGCGCTTTGCAGCAACGAGTCGCCCGGCGAGCCGGTGTTCTGCCTGTGGCGCATCCGGTCAATCCCCATGAACCCGATGACCCAGATCAACGCCGGAACGGTCAAGTACCAGGTCCAGGGCGCCGCTATCCGGGAACCCAGGTAGAACCACAACGGAATCATGACCACGGCTACACCCACCTCGCGAAAGTCCCGCCATAGAATCGTGGATCTGAAATCCTTGCCAGCCGCGCGCACGTGTTCATGCAATGCTTTGGCATCGATCGAGACACGCGTTCTCGATGATTCCGCGCGCCAGGCCGCTTGATAGTCGTCAGGGCTCATTGGAGTCCGCTTTCATAAGTTCGCCCAGTTTTCTTTTCGCGCGATTCAATTTCACCCCCACGTTAGTCTCCGAGACGCCCAGCACCTCCGCCATCTCCCGATAGCTCAGTTCGTCCAGATAGAGCAGTACCAGGGCCGCGTCGGCCTTGGGCAGTTGCTGGATGGCGATATAGAGCCGCTCCACCGTCTCGCGCTGCTGGACCTGCGCCGCGCTGTCGGCCCCTCCCGGAGATTCCATGTGGACATCCAGCAGGGGTTGCTGCCGGGCGCGGCGGGGCTTGTCCTTGCGCTGCCAGTTCATCGCGGTCTGCAACGCTACCCGGTAGAACCACGTCGCCGCGCGCGCCCGCCCCTCGAAATTCGGGAGGGAGCGCCACGCCTGAAGCAGGATCTCCTGCGCCAGGTCCTGGCACTCCTCATGCGTCAGTGTGTACGCCCGCGCCACCTTCCAAATGGAAGCGCCATGCGTGTCCGCCCAGCGGAGAAACTGCGCCTTTCTGTCGTCGTCCACCAAGGTTAGCCTTCCGTTTATTCCTATTGGTAACGCAACCAGGACTTTTCTTACAGCATACACGTCCCCAGGGACTGACACGCCAAACCACCCCACCCGGCACACCAAACATCGAAGCTCACACCAAACGCCCCAATCCGGCGCACAACGCCCAAGCAGGCGGGTCTGTCCCGTCACCCCCATCGCCTTCCCCGGGCGTGCCACGGACAAGCCCGCAAGGACTTGCCCGTGCACGTCTCCCCAGGGACTGTCACGCCAAACCCAACCGGCGGGTCTGTCCCGTCACTCCCAACGCTTCCTCAGGGGTGCCACGGACAAGCCCGCAAGGGCTTGCCCGTGCAAGTCCCCCCAGGGAGCAACACGCCAACCCACCCCAACCGGCGCACCAAACACCAACCCGTGCCACGCGATCGCGCCCCAGCGCGTTCGTGTGCCTGGAGCAACACCAGCCCACCATTGCCAGTACCACCCTGCACGAGCGGCAAAACCGCCCCAGTTCCGACCCCCACGCCGCGTCTCCACCAGTCCCATTTTGGGACAAACCGCCCATATCGCGCGGGAGAATCCAGAAAAACCGGCTCTATATCGGCCCGTAACTATTCGCATGCCGCCCGAATTTTTTTCTTGACAAAACGTCCCGATGGATATAGCGTAACGATATCGCGGCAGTACAGCGCGTCAAGAAACGATTCCGAAACAGCAACCCACCTGAAGGGGCTACTCCGATGGACCTGTTCTCGCGCCACCAGCGGTTGTTCGACTCGCTCCCTGGCGCGAGCCCCATCCAGCAACGAAAGCGCAAACCACTGGGAGCGCGGGTCGTAGATGCGCCGTGGTGGACGGCGCGCCCGCCACGCGCCGAACGCGTAACGGATCGGGGACATACCCGCAAGCGGCGGACCTCCGGCACGCCACCAGGCGATTGGCCACACGAGCGGCGCAACAGGAGGTTGGGTATCCCGCCCGACACGTGGCCCGTCCACGATCGCGCCAGGCCGTCCCTTCGTTCAATCGCCCCGATTCCTGTGCCACGCGATTCCGCCGCAGGCGGATTCGTGTGCCTGGAGCAGAAACAAGCCAACGCTACCAGCGCCACCAGGAACGAGCGGCGCAACAGGAGGTTGGGCATCCTGCCCGGCGCAACATGCGCTCCCGATGCGGCAGTACCTGCAATTTCGTCGCATAACCGAGCGTTTCCACGTGGACACGCCAGGGGGGCCTGACCTGAAAGCCAGCCACCTACGAAATCGACGCGCGCGCCGCCGCAGACAGAAATGTCCGCGATCCTACGACACCGGGAACCGACTGAGCCGCGTGGACATTCCGAACGGCATGCACACGGCGTATGCGTATGATACGTCCGGGCGGCTGGACGCCATCCACCACAAGGACGGGACTACGGTGGTCCAGGGCTTTGACTACACCTTCGACAATGGCGGCAACATCACCCGCATCGACCACGAGGATGGCAGCTATTGGGCCTACGATTACGATGGGCGGGACCGGCTCATCGAGGCCGAGCGCTACGACGACACGCCAACGCTCCTCCACCGCTACACCTACACCTATGACGATGCCGACAACATGCTCACGAAAGCCGTCTACGATCCGAGTGGCCCGAGCACCGTCACCACCACCTTCACCTACAACGACGCCAACGAACAAACCAGCATGAGCGACGGGACCACCACGACGAACATGACCTATGACGAATGGGGCCGTCTGGTGGAGAAGGACGACGGAACCTACACCGCCACCTACGTTTGGGGACTTGGTTCCGAACTACTGCAGTTTGATTCGAATTTCCCCGGACAGGGAACCGTCAGCTATCAGTATGGAGGTGATGGCAAGCGCCGTAGCGTGGACGACGGAACGAGTTTTGTGTGGTACAACTGGGCCAGAAACATTCCCATTAATGAAGAGGACCAAGGAGCAGGTGTCGGCGATGGGCCGTTAAGCAAGACTCTCATTGCCTTTCGAGCAGAAGTGGGAGGGAGCGATCCATCCTCGGGCACATATACCTATTTCGCGACGGACCACCTAGGTTCGATCCGTTCGACCTTTAACCAAGCGAAGAACAATACGGGGAATGCCGAACTCGCTCCGTTTGGCACGCTTTATCAGGCTGCATTGCCAGGGGCAACGAGAGCACGATATAGCGCCCACACGCTTGATAACAAAACGGGACTGTACTATACCGAATATCGCTACTATGCGCCGGATAATGCACGATGGCTGAACCGGGATACCTTCGGCGCGATTGATGGACCGAACCTCTATGCCTACGTGGGCAACAATCCGATATCGTACTGGGACCCCAATGGAGCAAGCCAGGTTCCAACGGAAGCTGGTGGATAAATAGGGGACAGGCATCTATTTTGCCTAACCACTCAAAAAGGATTCATAAGAGATGCGCATCGCCGTGTTTGCCCGCCACCGGCCTGAAACCGCTGGACATCGGGCGCTCGAAGCACCACGACTACTACCTCGACGCGACGGCCTTCGAGCGCTGGGAGTACGTGTATGACGGGGACAACATGCTGGTCGAGCTCGTCGGGGCAGCTGACAGTTGACAGCGGGGGCGTTGGATTAGATTGAGGGGAGTCAAGTTTTTCGGCTTCCTGGGAGTTGAACCGCTCGTGCGGGGTGGTTGTGGCGGCGGTCGGTTGGCGTTGCTCCAGGCACACGAATCCGCTTGGGGCGGAATCGCGTGGCATGCTTGAAAGGGAGGAGCAGACAGGATTTTCGCCCCTTGAGGCCGATGCATGCCGCGCGAACTGGCCCGACCCCGACCGGGACATACCCCCGCGCTGGGGCGTGACGTGTTGACGCTCCGGGCGCCAGTGGACGCGGGGGTGTTCGTTGCAGTGTCTGGCGCCTCTGCGGCGGTACGTCCCTTGAAGGGACGGGTGCGCGCTGGAAACCTCGAACCCGCGCACATAGACTGGCGTCCCGCGCAGGAGACCGCCGCCCTTCCCGAACACCGCCGGTGCGCGCGCCTGTCCCGGTCGGGGTAGCGGCGGGAGGCGTGATTTGTGGTGGGGGGGACTGGCACGGGCAAGCCCTTGCAGGCTTGTCCGTGGCACACCCGGGGGGGCAGTTGTCAGTTGTCAGTTGAGTGTTGACAGCTGACTGTTAGAAGGGGCAGGGGCGGTATTGCGGGGTACGCCTTTTAATCCCCGCAGCGCGCGCGATACCCCGGTTCCCGGGCGCGCTCGACGGCTTCGGCGATGCGCGCGGCGACCTCGTGGATCTCCCCGGCGGTGGTCGGGCGTCCCAGGCTGAAGCGGATGCTGCATTCGATGGCCTCGCGGTCGCGGCCCATCGCGGCGAGAACGTAGCTGGACAGCCGCGTCGCGCTGCTGCACGCGGCCCCCGCCGACACCGCGACTTCGGGCGCCCCGGCCATGATCGCTTCCGCAGCCGCTCCGGCGAAGGTCAGGTTGGCGAAGCCGGCGAGGCGCGCGCCCGGCGCGCCATTCCGGGTTACCCCGGCCAGGCGCCGCATCAACGCGCTTTCAAGCAGGTCGCGTAGTTCCGCGATCCGCGCCTGCTCCGTTTCCGGGTCGCGCCCCGCGATCTCCGCCGCGAGGCCCAGCCCCACGATGCCCGGGACGTTCAGCGTGCCCGACCGGAGGCCCCCCTCGTGGCCGCCGCCGTGGATCAGCAGGGCACAGCGCACGCGCGGGCCCTTCCGGCGAACATAGAGCGCACCCACGCCCTTCGGCCCATAAATCTTGTGCGCGCTCAGGCTCAGGAGGTCAATGTGATCGCGGTTGACGTCTATCCGGAGCTTCCCGAAACTCTGCGTGGCGTCGGTGTGGAACAGGACGCCGCGTGCGCGGCACAACGCCCCGATCTCGCGAATCGGCTGGAGTACACCCGTCTCGTTGTTGGCGTGCATCACCGAGACCAGCCGGGTCTCCGGCGTGATCGCATCGGCAAGCCGTTCGAGGTCGATAAGCCCGTCGTCATCAACTGGCAGGCGCTTGACGTGGACCCCTTGCGACGCCAGATGCGCGCAGCAGTCGATCACGGCCTTGTGTTCCGTGGCGGCGGTGACGATGTGGTTGCCGCGTCCCGCGTAATACGGCGCAAACGTCACCCCCTGAAGCGCCAGGTTGTCGGATTCCGTCGCGCCGCTCGTCCAGACGATCTCGCGCGGGTCGGCCCCCAGCACCGCCGCCACCTGTTCGCGCGCGTGTTCGACCGCGTCCCGCGCCGCCTTTCCCGCCGCGTGGCCCGTGCTTGCGGCATTGCCGAAGCGCTCGTTGAAATACGGCAGCATCGCGTCCAGCACCCGCGGGTCAACCGGCGTCGTGGCCGCGTAATCCAGGTAGATCAGGCTCATGGCGCGGGCGCATCCTCGGCCAGGCAGGCCGCGGCGCCCGCAAGCGCGGATACGGTGAAGACAAGCGGATACATCGCCTCATGATACCAGAGCTGGGCGAAATAGAGCCCGATCGGCGTCGCAGGGAACTGGACGCCGCTCGCCGTAGCGACTTCAAGCCATGCGCAACCCTGGAGCATGGCCTCGCGTTGCCTTCCGACATCCCCGGCGTAGCACAGATTCCGCGCCAGCGCGTCCACAGCCAGCGCGGTCTCCTCGATACTCGGGACAACGCCCGGCGCCCCGCCCCAGCCGCCATCCGGGCCCTGCGCCACCAGCAGCCAGTTTACGGCCCGCGCGCGCGCCGCTGTCCACGCGTCCCGTACGCCCGCGAAGGCCGCCACCCCGGGCAATTCCGGAACGCCCAGCGTGACCGCCGTGCCATACACCGGATTGGTCTGCCCCGGCGCCGCCTGATTCCCAAACCAGAGCGGCGTCCACGATCCATCCTCGGCCTGCTCCCGCAGGAGAAACGTGATCGCGCGCGCGGCGGCGGTGTCCACCTCCACACCCAGCGCCGGCGACACAAGATTCCGCCACGCGAGCCACGCGCGCAGACTGTGGGCCGTCAGATCGGGACAGCTCTTGTCGAAGGGCAATTTGCCCCAACCCCGGCAGAAGGTCGGAATCCCGCCGTCCTTGTTCTGGAGGTCCATAAGCCAGCGGATGCCCGCTTCGGCGCATTCCAGGATCGTGGCGTCCACGAGCCGTCCCTCCGCCGCCGCCAGGCCGTACACCGCAAGCAAGGCCCCCGGCGTATCGTCCGCGTCCGGAACCCCGCCCGAAAGATCGGTCCAGGCCCAGCCGCCCGGCGCCGCCAGCGTGTAAGGGTGGGGGACCCGCCCCTGCCGCGCCAGGATCCATTCCAGGAGCCGGCCCCGCTCCGCCCCCGGAAGGTGTTCGCCTGGCGATCCGCCTCGCGCCAGCGCCTTTACCGCCAGCGTCGTGACCCACGTCCGCAGGTTCGTGTCAATCGGCCAGCTGCCGTCCGGGCGCACCGTATCGGCCAGAAAGTCCAGACAACGCGCCGTCACGGGATGGCTGGCCTCCCCGGCGCCGATGAGGCTCATCGCCACAAAACTGGTCAGGGGCGCGGCCTCCAGAAAGCCGCCCGACGCCGGTTGAATGGCCTCGAGGGTGCGCAGGGTGGGCTTGCGGGCCAGCGCGCGAAGGCAACGGAGGACCGGATTGCGGCTCGGGCGCTGGCGGTGCTGCGCCTGGCCCACCGCGATGAGCGCCGGCAGCGCGTAGCTCACCACGGGCAGCCCCAGGCGGTTGAACCAGCGGCGGGGGAAGGCCCCCAGCTCGAAGGGCAGCGCCGGGATCCCGCGCCAGGCCGCCCGCCCCGCGCCGAAGCGGCCCGACAGGGCGCACATCGTCAGAATCGGTACCGAAAAGGTCCGGTCAAGCCCGTAGCGCGCGCAGATCGTGCGGGCGATCGCGTCCGCGGTCAGCTCGCCCGTTTCGCGCACAAGCCACGTCTCCGCGCGATGCGCGGCGGGGGAGGGGACGCCGTCTTCGTGTTGGGCCGCGCCCAGCGCCGCCCAGCACAGCGTCGTCGTGCTGATGTTCGTCGGGCTGTCCACCGTGTCGCCCCACCCGCCATCCGCATTCTGGCGCCTTTCCAGCCACGACCGCGCGCCTCCGATGAGCGCGCCGATATCACCGCCGCCCGCCGGTACCCCCGCGCGCCGCGCCAGGGTCAAGGCGCAGAGCGCCGTCGCCGTGGATAGCGCGCTCGACGAAAGTTCGCCGTCCCAGCACCCAGCCTCGTTTCGCGCGTCCAGGAGCCGCGCGCGCGCGGTTTCAAGCGTCTTCAAGAGCGCATCCATAATCCGTCCAATGTCAAAGGCTCAAGTGCCCCAGCGCCAGCAGCGCGTAATATGTATACTCGCAATCCTCCGCGTCGTCCGCCCAGCTCCCGCAGAACGCCTTGCCCGTCCAGAGGCTGTCCAGGAAGTCGAGGCACGGCTCCTTCACGTGTTCAAAGGACATGTGCATGCCCGATAGCGCGTGCAGCGCCGTGGCGGTGGAGAGCAGGTCCGGAAAGTCGATCAGGCCCGTCGCGGTGAAGCCGCCGTCCGCGTGGCAGCGGGCAAGCAACCACGCCCCCGCTTCCGGCGGCGGCGGCTCCCCAAGATGCCGGAGCAGCGTTAGCGCCGCCGCCGTGGCGGGCGTCGTGCCCACGGGCATCGCCGGCTCGTTTGCGTAGGCGCCATCCTCCGTGCGCAGGCCGGCCAGGCACCCGATCATGCGCGCCGGATCCGGCATCGGGAGTCCCAGGTCTTGATACAGCCCCATCGCCAGAAAGCTGTGGTAGACCGTGCCCCGGCCCGCCCCGGAATGAGCCGCGTAGCCGCCGTCCGGCGTCCGACAGGCCTCGATTTGCGCCGCAAGCGCCCGTTTCGCCCCGGCGTCCAGGCCCTGGCCCGGCATCGTGGCCCAGCAGCGCGCCAGACACGCCGCGTGCACAAAATCGAGGGACTCCGGATCACCGAGGTTGTTGAGGAACGCGCGCGTCTCCTCCAGCGGGAGTTCGGCGCGCAACGCCAGGAGGCCCTCCAGCCCGAACACAGTGTAATAGAGATCGGGATTGCCGGCGCGATCCGCCACGCCCCCCGCGGCAAGAAACTGCCCGCGCAAGAACTCAGCGACCGGCCGCGACGCTTCCTGGAGCAGATTCGGGGCCAGCCGCGCGACTTGTAGCATTTCGAGCCTCAAACTCACTGCAATAGCCCTCGATAAGCTGCTCGCTGAACATTTTTCCGACCACCCGGCGCAGGAGCCCCTTCAGGGTCGCGTTGGGGATGAACCGGAGCGACCGGATCGCCTCCTCCTTGTACGCCGCGAGCAGGTCGTCGGCCTTCTCCAGCACGCCGCGATCCTCAAGAATTTCACGGACCTCCTCGCGCACGTCGGCATAAGGGATTTCACCCCGCCAGAGACGCGCAATCAGATCCTGCTGCGCACCTTCCACCGCCCGCTTGTGCGCGATCGCCAGAATGAGCGACGGCCGAATCGCGTCCAAATCGTGGGAATCGCCCTCGTCGGAATGGTCCTCGATATCGTCGTTGATCTGGTAGGCGATGCCCAGGGCCTCGCTGTATTTCTGGAGCACCTCGTGCGTTTCCTCATCCGCCCCGCCCAGGCACGCGCCCAGCCGCAGCGCCACCTCAAAGGCCGGCGCCGTCTTCATCCGGAAGATATCCAGGATCTCCAGCGACGTAAGAACCCGCCGGTTTTCGGCCCAGCAAAGCTCCGTGCCCTGGCCGCGGCTCAGCGTCTCGTGCGAGCAGGCCGCCAGCCGCAACATTTCCACCTTGCGAACCGGATCCACGTCCGCCTCGGCGAGCAGCCGGTAGCCCAGGCCGAGCAGGAAGTCACCCACGTTCAGCGCGATCGGCACGCCCCGCTCCGTGTGCAGGGTCGCCATGCCGTAGCGCTGGGTGTCCGCGTCCTCGATGTCGTCGTGGATGAGCGAGGCCTTGTGGAAACACTCAATCGCCACGGCGGTCTGGCGCAATGCGCGCGAGGGCGGCGGGGGCGTTTCATGGCGCGACGCCTCCAGCGCGAGCGCGGTGCACGCCGCGAGATACGGGCGCCAGCGCTTGCCATCGCGCGCGAGCCAGTCCCGGGCAATCTCGTCCGTCTCCGTGGCGCACGGCCCGAGCAGTTCGTCCAGCGCGTCGCGGGTAAACCACGCGCGCACGTCGGCCTTCAGCGCTTCCAGGTCGAGCCGGTACGTCTTGTCGTCCGCGGTGAGGTGAATTACATCCCAGACCCAGTCCAGGTCGACCGTGGTGTTGATGCAGTCGTCCTGCAAAAGGGGAATGGCGATACTCGGTATGGCCGCGGCTTCCATATGCGGGAAGCACTTCTCCAGCACGTTCAGACAACTCACCCCGACCACCGCCTCGATCTTTCCAGTCTCGATCATCTTGCGGACTATCGCCGACCCTTCCGCCACGAGCACCGCGTAGCCCAGGCGCTCCGCCTCGACGCTCAAATCCTGGATCGAGCAGAGACCGCATTCCTTGCACAGCAGGCCGAATTCATCGAAGGGCGCGGGACATTTGTCTTCCACGCGGAGGCACTTCGGCAGCAGGAGCAGGCGCCGATCGAAGGGAACCTGGGCCAGCGCATCCGCCCACGCGGCGTTGCTCAACAGCACGGCCGCGTAATCTTTGTAAACCGGGTCCAGGCCGACGCGCTTCAGGACAGTGGCCGTGTGTTCCCGGAGTTCGTCCATCGTCAGCGGCGGCGTCAGTCCCTCCAGGCGCGTGTAAATTCGAATTGCCTCCTTCAGCCGGGCGCGAACCGTCTTTTCATCCGGAATGTCCGATTGGGCCGGGCGGTACGCCTGCCGGGGGACCCGGGGGGGCAGCACCACCTGCGGAACCGGGCCAACGGCGGCGGGGGAGAGGGGGGCCGTTGCGGTTGCATGGCCATTGGATCGTACTTCGCTCATGTCGCCACCACGTTCCTTTCGACTCGTTCGCTGCGTGCGGGGCGCGGCGCCACAACATACCGTATCACGTGTAGGCGCCGAACCCGAAAAACCAATACTTCTTGGCGAAACGATAGAGCCAATGTTTCTCCGGGATCTCGTTGCCCGGGTTGTACTGGCTGTTACGCGACGCCATCGCCTCCAGTTCCGCCAGGGCCCGCTTGCGCGCGGTGGTATCGCGCGAGCCGTTCCGCGTCACGATGTCCTTCAGGAGATCGGGACGCTCCAGCACAATGCAGCCCCGCGTGGCCTGGGCCGCCGTCTTGCGGAAGTCCGCCAGCAAGGTAGACTCCGTCATGGTGCGGTAAATATCGCCGCCGTTGTCCCCGATCGACTCGTTCGCGAATTGGATGATCGGGCAGGGCTCGATATCGCCCCAGGGGCTGATGTGGTGGCTGATGCCCACGGCGGCGGGGCATAGCGCATTGCCCTGGTCGTCCCAGTACGCATCCACGAAACCGATGGGCTTGCGGTTGCGCATCTCCACGCCGAAGCGCCGCACCGCGAGCACCTGCTCGGGCGTGAGCGCCAGTTCCGGCTTCGGATCCGGGCCCACCGGGCGGTAGGTGTGAAACCAGGCGTAGTGCACGCCGCGCTTTACGAGTTCGTCGACCCATTCCTCGCGGACCAGTTCGTCAAAGTTGCTCTGGCACACGCTGGTGGCGACGCCCGTAATCAGCCGGTTGCGAATGCAGGCGTCGATGCCCGCCAGGGTATGGTTCAGCACATTCTTCCGCCCGCGCCGCTCGTCGCTGACGATTTCTCGGCCCTCGACGCTGATGAGGGGCGTGGCGTTGCCGGCGCGCCGGAGTTCGGCGGCCACCTTGTCCGTGATGAACTGCCCGTTGGTGAATATCTGGAAATAGCAGTCCGGATGCGCCTCCAGCAGCCGGATCAGGTCCGGGTGCATGAAGGGCTCGCCGCCGAGAATCCCGAAAAAGCTGTTGCCGTGCTTCTTTGCGTTGGTGACCAGGCGATCGAGGTCCTCAAACGATATCATGGACTCCGGCGCGGCCACGTCCACCCAGCAGCCCTGGCAGCGCAGGTTACAGCTGTTGATAATCGAAATATACAGAAACGGCGGGAATACCTTGCCCTTTTTCAGTTCGCGCTTGAAGCGCTGGACGGACAGCATGCCCTTGAACCCGAAGTTGTAGGAAAATTTCCACAGCAACCGGGCGTCGACCGTGCGAACCATGCGGTAGGCAATTGCGGGAACCATCGTTAAATACCCCAATCTTCCTGGGTTGGCGCAGGGCGCTCGGCGTCCCGGGCGCTCTTGGATCGCTCCAGGCGCTTCTTCAGTTTTTCGCGCGCGCGCTCTGCCCGCTCTTCGATATCCCCGGCGGACGGAAGGCTCATGAGCACTTCTTCCGGGATGTCCAGATCTTTCTTCAGCTTCTTCAGGCACCGCTTCCGCTCCAGCAGCGCCTTCGACTCGTCGCGCTCCGTGGAAAACCGCTTTCGCGCGTCGGACTGGCGCGAACGAAGCGCCGAATAGATGTCCCCGCCAAGCAGGGCGGACACATCCACCTTCATTGCCTCCCGCTGCACATCCTCCGGACGCACCACATCGCCGTTGATGGGGCCCTTCCGGTACTTGGGAAAGAGGATTGCCACCTCCGGGCACACCCGCGAGCAGGCCGGGCAGTCCGTCTTACAATTACTTTCATTCTGGACGCTGATCTTGTCGTGTTCATCCACCGCGTAGACGTCGAACAGGCAGAAACTGAGGCACTGCATGCAGTTCGTGCAGCGGTCGTAATCGATCACGGGAAACCACGGCTTCCACGCCTCCAGCGCGCGCGCGCCGGACGCCTTACGCACGGTTCGGGCCAGATCCACGACCGCCTCGGGCGTCTGGCCGGCGATATCATGGTATTGAACGCCCTCGGACGCGGCCAGCGTGTCGGGCGCGGGGCCGAGCACCAGCATCGGGGAGCCAGCGGCGTCGTGCGCTTCGCCGTGCATCGGGCGGCTTACCTCGAAACCGGCTTCCAACAGCGCGCACAGGGTCTCCGCGCGCATCTCGGGAGCCAGGCCCTCCCCGTGGAACACGACCCGCAGATTCAGCCCGTCGGTTTTGCTCGCCTGCGTCCTCATGTCCGTTCTCCGCAATGCGCGCACGGCGCCAGCAATCCATCCAGCACGTCTTCCGCGGAGTCGACCCGCATGTTGTGCACCTCCGCCCCCTCGGCGGGCAGGGGCGCGCCCGCACCGTGAAACAGCCACCGCACCGCGCGTTCGTAACAGGCCGCAATCCGTATGTGCGGCGTGTCGGCCAGCCGCTTCAACGACGGATCCTGCCGGGCAGCCAGATCGCAAAGATCGGGAACAGCCTCAAACGGAACGCCGGAATCGGTCAGGCCCGCCAGGACAGCCCGCTTGACCTCGCGCGGCACGACATTCGCATACGTGCAATTGCAGAAAAGGATGCGCGGCGGCGCGGCGCTGGTTTCGGGGGCGTGTTCGTTGCTCATGCGCCGCTGCTCCCGCTGGCGATGCCGGCCGCGTCCCGGTGCACCGGCGTTGGCATGCCAGGCCGGAAACTCTCCAGGTGTTCGATAGACAGGGTCGCCTTGCTTGATGCCGACAGAGAAATCAGGGTGTCTTCCACGATTGCCCGAAGGGCATCCGGATCCATCTCCGCCCGAAGATTGAGAATCAGCGACCCCGAGGAGACTGTTTCGTCCAGCGCCTCACGGAGTTCCGGCGCGGCATCCCCCCGCACCGCGCTCACCACCGAAAGCCGCCCGGCGATGTCGCCCGCGTCGAGCGTCATCTTCAAATGCGCGACCTCGCCGTCCGCGGCCAGCACGCGTTCCTGTATTGCGCGTGCAAGCTCCAGCAGAAGGCCGTCCGCCGGCACGCTTCGCTCCGCGCGTACCTGAACCGTGGCGTTCAACCAGCCCAGGAGCGCCTCGCCCGCGCCATACGTATCGTAATCCAGCTCCATCGCGGGGCGGCTGCCGCACTCCTCCGAGAGCACCTGTTCGAACCACGGCTCGAGGCCCATACCATCACGCGCCGCGCAGCAATGCACGGTCGCGTGGGGAAAACGCCGCCGGAATTCATCGGCCAGCCGCTCGCGCAGTTCGTCCGCCACGCTGTCGCACTTGTTAATGACGATAATATCGGCTTCTTCCAGCTGCTTCGTGTAAATGTACACGACCTTCTCGGAAAACGCCCGCCCGGGCTCCAGCCCGAAAATCCGCGCCGCCCGCGACGGGTCCACCAACACGCTCAGCGGCGCAATGGTGAAGCGCTCGCCGTAGATGCGGCGCAGGGGATACGAAACCGTGGCGACCAGGTCGGTGCAGCTCCCCACCGGCTCCGCCAGAAACACATCCGGCGCCGCCGCGCGCGCCAGCTTCTCCGAGGCCTCCATCAGCGAATCAAAACGGCAGCAGAAGCATCCGCCCGCAATCTCCTCCACCGTGAAGCCGCGCGAACGCAACAGCGCCGTGTCCACCAGGCCCGTGCTCTGATCGTTGCTGATCAGCCCAACGCGCGCGCCGCGATCGGTGAGATAGCGCGCGAACGCCGCTATCGCCGTCGTCTTGCCCGCGCCGAGAAAGCCGCCGATCATGATGTAGCGTGGTTTTTCGGATTCCGGCATGGATGCCATGCTCCTCAATAACAGCCCCGGCCGGCGCGCGGCCGGCCGGTGGGTAATGGGTCACTTGAGCGCGTCGTCGCCCATCATTGTGTCGATTGACGTATCGAGAACGGCCATGTAGGCGGCGCGATCCAGGCAGTCGGGTCCCGGCGCGCCTTCCACGCGGTAAAGCCACCCGGCCTGGTGCGGATCGCGCCCCAGCAGGTCGATCCGGTCCAGCAGCGCGGGGTTGACCCCACGGAAGACGCCGTCCATCGGGGTGTAGATATCGCTCACCGCCTTGAAGCCCTCGAGCCAGCCAATGCCCTGGCCGCGCGCTATCACGTCGCCCGGTTGCGCCTCAAATTCCAGCTCCACCGGCTCGCCCAGCATGCGCATGGCGAACTGGGTATAGCCGATGTGCCAGATCTCGCCTTCCTCATGCCGTAGCCAGGCGTGCGCCGGCGTATAAAGGCAGTCGTCATACAAACGCGTCGAAAAACGCGCGCGTCGGTAGCGGATCGGCCCGGAGCCGGCTGTGGGTACTACGTGTGCCATGTTACTCGCGTGTGGACTGCGCGGAATGGGCCCGTACAGTGTCGGATACGCCGCCGGCGCGCCGCGCCGAAAAACGTATAGCGCTATCGCGCCGTCCGGTTCGTTGCTGCCAGCTGCGGCGCGGCGCGTACCGCCAGTAAATCAGAAACCGAAAGCCGGATCAAGTCCCCATCAAACGGGAAACAGACATTCGTGTCTGTGATTCTGCACTCAAAGTTCATTCCTGCCGGGACAGCCTCACGCGTTGAGCCCACGCCGGCTCTCCCAAACCGCAATCCGCCACATACCGGACCCGCCCCGCAATATGCTATTATCGCGCTTTCACGATGACCCCCGCGTTCACTGGAGATCCCATGAGTACCGTTCGCTGCCGCATTGCGCCCTCGCCCTCCGGCTTCCTGCACATTGGCACCGCCAAAATGGCCCTGTTCAACTGGCTCTTCGCCCGCAAGACCGGCGGCGCGTTCATCCTGCGCCTCGAAGACACCGACGCGGAGCGCACCGACGAAGCCTTCGTTCAGGCCATGTGCGAGGGCTTTAAATGGCTCGGCATTCACTGGGACGAGGGGCCCCCGTTCGGCGATGAACCCGCCCGTGGCGAATTCGGCCCCTACCGCCAGTCCGAGCGCAAGGCCCAGCACCAGGAAATGGGCCACAAACTGCTCGCCAGCGGCGCGGCCTACCGCTGCTTCTGCACAAAAGAGGCCCTCGACGCCGAGCGCGAAGCCGCCCTGGCCGAAAAACGACCGCGCCGCAAGTGCCCCTGCCGCGATCTGGACCCCGCCGCCGCCGAGGCCCGCCAATCCGAGCCGCACACGGTCCGTTTCAAAGTGCCCGAAGGCCAGACGGTGGTGGAGGATCTCGTTCAGGGAACCGTGCGCACCGATAACCGCGAACTGGACGATTTTGTCATTCTGAAGCCCAACGGCGACCCGATCTTCCACCTGGCGGTCGTCGCGGACGACATCCTCATGGGCATTACCCACGTGATCCGCGGCGATGACCACCTGACGAACACGGCCCGCCACGTCCTGCTTTTCGACGCCCTCGGCGCGAAACGTCCGACCTTTGCCCACCTGCCCATGGTGCTCGACGAGGCCGGCAAGAAGTTCAGCAAGCGCCTCCACGGAGCCAACGTGCTCGACTGGCGTGACGACGGCTACCTCCCCGAGGCGCTCATCAATTACGTCGCGCTCCTCGGCTGGACGCCCGCCGAGGAGAACCGCGAGCTCTTCACCATCGCGGAACTCACCGATGCCTTTGACCCGGCGCGCTGGAGCAAGTCCGCCGCGCGCTTTGACCGGAAGAAGCTGGACTGGCTCAACGGCCAGCACATCCGCGCGCTCCCCCTGCCGGTCCTGAAGGAACGCCTGGTGGCTGTCCTTACCGCCGCCGGATTCGAGGTCGCCGTGCGGGATGACGCCTGGCTGCTGTCACTCGCGGAAATTACGCGCGAAAAACTGGCCACGCTCAACCAAATCGTCGAGCAAGCCGATTTCTTTTTCCAGGAAATCGCGGAATACGAGGAAAAGCCGGTAAAGAAACTCTGGCAGGTAGACGGCGCCGCCGATCTCATGGACCAGCTCATCGCCTGCATGGAGGGCGTGACCGGCTGGGACCGCGAGGCATTGAAGGCCGCCTACCACGATCTTGCCGAGGCCAGCGGGGCCGGGCTGGGCAAACTCGTTCACCCCACCCGCCTGGCGCTCACCGGCAAGTCGATAGGCCCGGGGCTCTTCGAACTGGCGGAACTGCTTGGGCGGGAAGCGTGTATCGCCCGTTTGCGGCAAGCGCGGGCCTACATCGAGACCATCCCGCCGCCCGGCGCTTGACCTGAACGGGCGGCCGGCTGAATTCATGAAAGGGATTGGACACGCGCCATTTCGCGACACCAACATTGGCTCCGGGCGGTCTGTAACGTAATACCCGGGGGAGCGCCGGCCCGGACGGCCATCGTATTGGCGCCATCACGTGCAAGGAGAGAATGGGAGTATGACCAACAGTGTAATTGTCGGCGTCGATCTCGGCGGAACCAACGTAAAGACCGCGATGGTCTCCTGGGACAAGCAGGTCCTCGCGAAGGACTCCCGCCCGACCAACGCCAACGAGGGCCCGGAAGCGGTTTTTGACGCGATTGAATCGAGCGTGCGCGACCTGCTCGGCCAGTCCGACCTGCGCCCGGAAGAGGTCATGGCCGTTGGTATCGGCGCGCCCGGCCCCATGGACTGGCGCACGGGAGTGGTCTACAGCCCCCCCAACCTTCCCGGCTGGGAGAACGTGCCCCTGGCGGAGATCATGCGCGAACGCCTCGGCGTGCCCTGCTATGTCGAGAACGACGCCAACGTCGCCTGTTACGGCGAGTTCTGGCTGGGCGCGGGCCAGGGCACCCAGAACATGGCCCTGCTCACGCTCGGTACCGGCGTGGGCGGCGGCGTGGTCGTATTCGGTATGCTCCTGCGGGGCGAGGACGGGACCGCCGCGGAGCTCGGCCATCTGAAGATCCAGCGCGACGGGCGCCCCTGTGGCTGCGGAAGCCGGGGCTGCCTCGAGCAGTACGGCTCCGTTACCGGCATGGTCCTCACCGCCCGGGAAGGCCTCGAAAGCGGTCGCGAATCCGCGCTGCGCGAAATGTGCGGCGGCGACTTCGACGCCATTACGGGCAAGATGATCAGCGACGCCGCCGCCCGCGGCGACGCGTTCGCCCGCTGGGTCGTCGAAGAGACGGCCACCTGGATCGGCCTCGGCATCTCCAGCATCATCAACTATCAGAATCCCGAGAAAGTCGTGCTCTGCGGCGGCATGATCGCGGCGGGCGATTTGCTGCTCGAACCGGTTCGCCGGGTCGCCCGCGAAAACGCCTTCCCCGTTCCCGCAAAGCGCTGCCAGATCGTTCTGGCCGGTCTGGGTTCCGATTCCGGCGTGCTGGGCGCCGCGGGCTGCGCGCTTTCCCGATTCGAAAGCAATTTCTGACGCCGTGAAGCAGCGCTGCGAAACCCAATCGAAGAAGCCATGATTTTATCGGTTACGCCCAACCCTTGCGTGGATAAGACGGTTTTTCTGGACGAAATGGCTGTGGGCAAGAAGAATGTCGCCCGCCGCGTCACCTGTATCCCCGGCGGCAAGGGCAACAACGTCGCCCGGGTCGTCAAGGCCCTCGGCGGGCAGAGCGCGGCCCTGGTTCTCGTCGGCGGAGCCCCCGGCCAGCACGTGGTCGACATGATAGAGCGCGACGATGGCGTGACCTGCCATCCGGTATGGGTGGCCGAGCAAACGCGCACGATCACGACCGTCCTCGAAGAGACCCCCCACCGCCAGACGCCCCTGTTTGAGCCCGGTCCCCGGGTGACGCCCGCGGAGCGCGACGCCTTCGTGGCGGCAGTTCTGGATCGCCTGCCGGACATCGACGTGCTCACACTCAACGGCACGGTGCCCGACCCGATCCTGGCGGACGCCTACGCCGAAATCATCCCGGAGGCCAACGCGGCCGGCATCTACACCATCCTCGACACCCACGGCCCGGAACTGGCCCTCGGCGTGGCCGCGCGCCCGTTCATGGTCAAGCCCAATGAAAGCGAGGCCGCCGAACTTGTGGGATTTCCGCTGGACAGCGACGAGGCCCGCTGGCGCGCCGTGGCGTACTTTCACGATCACGGGATCCGGCTGGTCGCGCTCTCACTGGGCGCCGAAGGCCTGCTGCTTTCGGATGGACGCGAACGGTTGCGCGTCACGCCGCCCCTGATTGACGAAGTGAACGCCGTGGGCTCCGGCGATGCGCTTGTTGGCGCCATGGCCCTGGGGCTGCTCGAAATGTGGCCGCTTGACCGCCTCGCAACCTGGGGCGCGAGCGCCGGCGCCGTGAACGCCATGCAGTGGGACATCGGCCGCGTCACACGCCCCGAAGTCGAGGCCCTGGCCGGGCGCGTGACCGTAAAGCGCTGCTGATCCGACCCACCTTACGGCGCGGGGGGCGCCTCTTCCGCCGCCTCTTCCGCCGGCGCTTCCGATGGCGTCTCCGCGGCCGTGGGCTCCGATGGCGCGTCCGGCGTTTCGGGTGTCGCAGTCCCCACGGACGCGGCACGGTCCGCGGGCGGCGGGCCGGCGTGCCAGTGGTTGTGGTCCGGATTGAAATGCTGGTTCGTCAACGGATCGTATTGCCACGGCTCGGGGTTGGGGATGTCCGGCGCGGATACCGGAGCCATCCCTTCATGCCCTTCCGCGGGCGGGCGGCCCGAGTGCCAGTGCCGGTGATTCGGGTCCCAGTGCCGGTTCGTCTCCGGATCGTACTGCCACGCGGTCGGCGCGGCTTTTACCGGCTCGGGAGCGAGCCGGATCGGCTCGCTCGGGCGCTGGCGAAGGGCCACCACCGCGGCAAAGCCGCCCACAACCAACACAATAGAAGCGACCCCGGCCAGGATCCAGCGGGTAAACGGATCGCCAGAAGGCGCGGGAGACTCGGCGGGCCCCGGGTTCTCCGGAGCGATAATCTGCTTCTTCTTGCGGGACATGGGTATTCCTGACTCCTGATTCATGTGTGTTTGGCATGGATCCTGTCTGAATTTGCGCGAAAAACCCGTGGTTCTCGCGCCGTCTTGACCGCCGCTCGGAAGTCCATTCAAAACCCGAATACCTTCTCCATGCGCCTCCAAATGCGCGATCAAGCCTCGCTAGCGTATCGATTTCAGGCTCCAGTTGCAAGGAAACGATTCACCTCCATCGGAATTACAGGGTATAATCCAGGTGAGTCGAGCGTTTTTCGCCACCCTCATCCTCTGAAGTCGGAACTTAGAAGGAGTACCCATGCCCCCAGGCTACAACCAGCGCAACTACACCCGAATTCTGGCCGATATGCCCGTCACCTTTGTGGCGCACGGTTCGGTCGAAACCGATGGCGTGCTCGCGGACATTTCCGCCGGCGGGCTTCGCATTGAATCCACCCACCCGCTTCCCGTTGGAACGCTGGTCACATGCAGCTTCTATGGAAGCAACCACACCCTTATCGACGTTCGCGGCGAGGTGTGCGCCGTGGATGGCGTCGGATTCGGCGTCCGGTTGACCGGCTACGACGTGGTATCCTACAGCCATCTCAAGTCCCTGCTCATCAGTCTTGCGGACGACCCGCACGCCGTCGAAAACGAGATCCTGCTGAATCTCGACGTCCTGCCGGAGCCCGACTGATCCGTCCCGTCTTGCTAACCTCGCGCTAACGCGCGGTTTAGCGGCCACGCCGCGCCGTCAAAACTTGCCTTTCTGGCCCGCCAGCCGGTACAATTCCGCGTCCCGTCGTGTTTCCTCCCGCGCCTTTGCCGCCGCCTGATCCCTGCCCCGTGCCGGCCTGGGTCGGGGGAGGAGGGCGGCACGCTACCGAAATCAGGGTTCCGCCAGCGGCGGCCCAGGAGAATACCCCCCGCATGCATTCCATCGACAAGATCCGCAATGTGGCCATCATTGCCCACATCGACCACGGCAAGACCACGCTGATCGACAGTATTTTCGCCGCCACGCACCTGTTCCGCAGCAACGAAGCGGTCGCCGAGCGCGTCATGGATAACAACGAGCTGGAGCGGGAGCGGGGCATCACCATTCGTGCAAAGCACTGCACCGTGACCTGGAAAGACTACCTGATCAACATCGTCGACACGCCCGGCCACGCCGATTTCTCCGGCGAGGTGGAACGCACGCTTTCCATGGTCGATTCCGTGCTCCTCCTCGTGGACGCGAACGAAGGCCCCATGCCGCAGACGCGCTACGTCCTCACCCGCGCACTACGCATGGGGTACCGCCCGGTCGTCATCGTCAACAAGGTCGATCGGCCCCAGGCACAGCCCGACAAGGCCCTCGACAAGACCTTCGATCTCTTCGTGGAACTTGGCGCCACCGATGAACAGTGCGACTTCCCGGTCCTCTACGGCTCCGGCCTGAACGGCTGGCTCGTTCGCGATCTCGAGGACGACGCCCACGAGGGCATGGAAGCGCTTTTCGAGACGATTATCAACGAAGTGCCCGCGCCCAAGGGCGATCCCGAGGGCCCCTTCCTGATGCAGGTGAGTTCCATCGGCTGGAAAGACCACATCGGCCGCACCGGCATGGGGCGCGTGCTCCAGGGCAGCCTGAAGAAGGGCCAGAAGTTACGCCGCGTATCCACCCGCTGGCTGGGCGAAAAACTCGCCCACCACGATGAATTCCACCACCAGCGCGAGTGGGACATCATCGAGGACCAGGTCGAAAAGTGCACCTACCTCTGGGTGACGCGCGGCCTCGAAAGCGAACTGGTCAACACCGTCAGCGCGGGCGATATCGTCACCATCGCCGGCCCGGATGATATCAACATCGGCGACACTCTCTCCGATGTCGACCTGGACCAGGTCCTGCACCCCCTCGAAATCGAAGAACCCACCGTTTCCATGAATTTCATGATGAACAACGGCCCCTTCGCCGGTAAAGACGGCGCCGCGGTCACGCTGCGCCAGATTGCCGCCCGCCTCGAAAAGGAAATGCGCACCAACGTCGCCCTGCGCGTGGAGGAGACCGAGCGCGGCGACGCGCTCAAGGTTTCCGGACGCGGCGAACTCCACCTGGCCATCCTCCTCGAAGAGATGCGCCGCGAGGGAATGGAGCTCTGCGTCTCCCCGCCCGAGGTCATCATTCACCGCGACGAAAACGGCAAGCGCCTCGAACCGATGGAATCCCTGACCGTGGACGTGCCCGGCGAGTTTCAGGGGACCGTTATCGAGAAGTTGGCCCAGCGCAAGGGCGAGCTGATGCACATGCACGTAGAGCCGACCGGCATGGTCCGCCTCGAGTTTAACATCCCCACCCGCGGCCTCATCGGTTACCGCGGCGAGTTCCTGACCGACACCCGCGGCCTCGGCATCATGGCCTCTCGCTTCGAGGGCTACGGCCCCTGGTGCGGCGATGTCGTCACCCGCAAGCGCGGCTCCATGGTCAGTATGGAGACCGGCCAGAGCACGACCTACAGCCTGGAGAACCTCCAGCAGCGCGGCGCCCTCTTCATCGGGCCCATGGAACCGGTTTACGAAGGCATGATCATCGGCGAATACTCGCGCCCCGGCGATATGCCCTGCAAGCCCACCAAGCGCAAGGCCCTCACCAACCACCGCGCCGCCGGCAAGGACCACACGGCCGGTCTCGACGTGCCGAGGGTTCTTACGCTGGACACCGCCCTCGAATGGATCGCGCCCGACGAACTCGCGGAGATTACGCCGAAGTTCGTTCGCGTGCGCAAGGCGGTGCTTAACGAGGAAGAGCGGAAGCGCGATGAGAAACGCCGCCTCGCCTCGGCCTAGCGCGATATAGATTCCCAATGCCAGACGGCGCCTCTGCGGAGGCGCCGTTTTCCATGCCCGCCCGGCGCTTCCTCATTTCCAGGCGGTCCGGTTTTCGTTTGGCCTCTCGCCCTCGAACACCCTGAACCCACTGGGGTCCTATGAGTCCTATCGGGCCCTGTTGGCCCCGCCGTCTCTGTAGTCTCTGTAGTCTCTGTAGTCCCTGAAGTCCCTATAGTCCCTATAGTCTCTGTAGTCTCTGTAGTCTCTGTAGTCTCTGTAGTCTCTGTAGTCTCTGTAGTCTCTGTAGTCCCTGTAGTCCCTGTAGTCCCTGTAGTCCCTGAAGTCCCTGAAGTCCCTGTGCGCTCTCTCGCCGCGCTCACCCACCATACCGTTCCCGCAACATCCCCTCCATCGCCTCCAGCCGATGCCGGTACGTATGCTCGCCGAGAATCCGACGCCGGGCCGATTCCAGGATTTCCCGCCGCGACGCAGGGTGCGCCATGAACCACTGCAACTGCTCCCGCGCCTCGCCGATCGTGCGGTACGTCGCCACCTCGCGCGCCACATCAAAAAGTTCCGCGAGCGAGGCCTGATCGTCCGTCAGCAGGAAACCGCCCGCACCGGGGCAGTCGAAAACACGCTGGTTCACCGCCGACGCCATCTGGATGCTCGTCGTATTCAGGTTCACCGGACATTCCCGGTAGAACGCGGCGAGTTCCGGCCCATACGCAATGCCCGGCCCGCACTGCGCGGTTACCTTCCGCCAACCCTCGTCCCCGCGCGCCACCAGACCCTCCGGGGCCAGCGTCTCGACAAGCGCGTGGCGCAGGCGGCGCGTGCCCTCGATGAAAAAGACCAGTTCCGCGCGCCGCAGCGCCTCGGCATCGAGACCGGCGGCCTCCTCGCCGAGAATGGCCTCCACGCCCCGGGCAAAACCCGCGCGCGTGACCCGCCCCTGGTCGAGCGCCCGGCCAACCCGGGCCGCCAGCACGGGGTCCTGCGCCAGCGCGGCATATTCCCGCGCGCTGTAATCGCGCATCGAATTCCCCACAAAGGCCGGCGCTCCGTCCGGCGCGTCCGCCGGCGGGTGCGAAAACAGCGCGTCATCCAGCGCCAGCGGCAGCACGTGCGCCGCGCCAAAGCCGCAGCGCCTCAGGTAGTCCGCGTACGCCGGCTCCCACGTCAGCGCCACGGCATAGTCCGATCCATAAGTTGTGCGCCCCATGAGGATCGTGCGCGGATCGTCCACGAACCACGTCGCGTGGGGGAGTTCCAGATCCGCCAGAAAGCGCGCCAGCAACCCCTCGGTGTCCATCCCGCTCAAATTCACCGAGAGCACAAAATCCGGCCGCAGATCCACCAGCGCCTGAAAGAAGCCCTGGATCAGCTCGCGCGACATCACGCCCTGCATCGCAACCCGCGCCTTCGCCACCCGCCACCCCAGCCGCGCCGCCGCCGAAGCGCACGCCTGATCCACCCAGTAGTGGCTCTCCAGAATCAGCACCCGAACGGGACGGCGCGCAAACTTCTGATAGCCCATGTGTTCGCGGAGATAGGGGGAGATAGTCAGGCGCGGCGCTTCCATGCGCGCTATCGTAGCAGTAGAACCCGTCGCGCGACAACGGACCCCGCTCTGGCTCTGTGGAATCGCAACCCGCGCCGCCTACCTGCTACAATGCCGCCCGGTCAGCTTCCCTAGGGCAGAGGAGATCCGCGTATGAAAACTTTTGACGAAGACTTTGGTCAGGTCGTCCTGCGGCGGCTGGGCGACGTCCCGGAAAACGCTGCCCCGGCCTGGGGCAAGATGACGCGCGGTCAGGCCATTGGCCATCTCAAAAAAGTCCTCCGCTACACCCTCGGCGGCGGGCCGGATGTCCCCTTCAAGGGCAACGCAAAGACCCGTTACATCTTCAAGCACGTCATCCTGCTCGGCCTCCGCGAAATCCCGCACAACGTCCGCGCCGCCGCCCCCAAAGGCGTCTCGCAGGAGCAGATGTTCGCCGAAACCCCGCTCGAAGACCTCGAAGCCGCCATTCAGGAGTACCTCGCGCGCGCAAAAACCGGCGACCTGCCCCCGCGCATGCACCCCTATTTCGGCATCCTCACCGGGCCCCAGTGGCAGCGATTCCACCGCCTCCACACCATCCATCACCTGAAACAATTCGGCGTCGGCGACGGGCTGTAGGCCGCATTTCTCGTCCTTGTCCCGTCTCCGTTTCCATCCTCCGCTCCTTTCGAGACCAACCATGCACGAAATCTTCCTCATCAGCGTCACCGGCGAGGACCGCCCCGGCCTTACGCACTCCCTCACGAGCGTACTCGCCGCCTACGACGTCACCATCCTCGACATCGGCCAGGCCGTCATCCACAAGATGCTGTCCCTCGGCATGCTCGTGCGTGTGCCGGATTCCGCCGAATCGGCGCCGGTGCTCAAGGAACTGCTCTTCAAGGCCCACGAGATGGGCATCCACGTGCAGTTTGACCCCATTGCGCCGGATGACTATGCGCAATGGGTCGCGCAGCAGGGCAAGCCCCGCCACATCATCACCCTGCTCGGCAACCGCCTCGAAGCTTCGCACATCGCCGCCGTCACGGAATTGCTTGCGGCCCACGGCTTCAATATCGACATCATCCACCGCCTCTCCGGCCGTATTCCACTCGATCCGGACGCCCGCGCCCCCTACGCCTGCGTCGAGCTATCGGTCCGCGGCATCGCGGACGACGCAACCGCCCTGCGTGGTCGCTTTCTCGACCTCGCGCATGAAACGGGCATCGATATCGCCTTCCAGGCGGACGATCTCTACCGCCGCCACCGGCGCCTGGTTGCCTTCGACATGGACTCCACGCTCATTCAGACCGAGGTTATCGACGAACTCGCCCGCGCCGCCGGCGTGGGGGAGGCCGTTTCCGCCATCACCGAGGCCGCCATGCGCGGGGAGCTCGACTTCAAGGAAAGCCTGCGCCAGCGCCTCGCGCTCCTCAAGGGCCTCGACGTCTCCGTCATGGCGGGCATCGCCGAAAGCCTCCCCCTGACCGACGGCGCCGAACGCCTGTTGCGCACCCTGAGACAACTGGGCTACAAAACCGCCATCATTTCCGGCGGCTTCACCTACTTCGGCGAGTATCTCAAGGCGAAGCTCGGCGCGGACTATGTGATCGCAAACGAACTCGAAATTGCGGACGGAAAGCTCACCGGCGGCGTTGTGGGCGATATCGTCGACGGCGAGAAGAAGGCCGAGTGCCTCGCCGCGCTTGCCTCGCGCGAAGGCATCCGCCTGGAGCAGGTGGTCGCCGTAGGCGACGGCGCCAATGACCTGCCCATGCTCCGCCGCGCCGGCCTCGGCATTGCCTTCCGGGCCAAGCCCGTCGTCAAGCAGAGCGCCCGCAACGCCCTCAGCACCGTCGGACTCGACGGCATCCTCTACCTCATCGGCGTGCGCGACCGCGAAGCCACCGCCATCCAGACGAACGACGACGCCATCCCACTGCCCGCGCGCTGACAACCGATCCAATAATCAGCACGCGCGCCATTCCTCCCCGAGAATGCGCCCCGCGCACGCCGGAATAGATTTTCCCGCCCGCCATTCTCCATCATACCCCCATGAACGAATTGCCCTACATTCTGTCCGCCGCGACCGCCCTGGCCGCGGCTTTCGTCGGCCGCGCCTACGGCCGCCGCCTGCACGCGCGCGGATTCACGTTGTCCGCCCATATCAGCGTAAACGAGTGCCCCCTCATTCCGCTCTCCCTGCTGCTGTTCGTACTGCTGCAAGTCTGCGCCAGCACCCTCCTGCGCAACCCCCAGATCGGCTGGATCCTGCCGCTGCCCGTCGAATACTACATCACCCCCGCCATGTGGGCCCTCAAGCTCTTCTTCGTCGTGTTCGCGATGGCCTCCGTGGCCGCTGTCGCCGTACTCCAGGCCTATCCGCGCCGCGCCGCAATCCTACTATTCACCATCGCGGCGGCCCTCGCGGTCGAGGGCCTCAACCGCTGGGCGGTACAGCCCGGCCTGGGCCAAATCGAGGAGCGATGGCGCGACGGCGTGATCATCCAGACCAACCCCTCCACCTGCGCCGCGGCCTCGGCGGCGAACATCGCCCGCCAGTTCGGCATCGAAAAGACCGAAGCGGAAATGGTAGATCTACTGAACACCACCTGGGCCGGCACCTCCCCCGCGCAGATCGTATACGGCCTGCGAAGCCTCGGATTAATGGCGGAAAAAGTGCAACACCCCGACCGCGACCTGTCGAAAGTACGCGCGCCCGCCATCTTGCTCGTGGATGCCGGTGGGGAACCCGACGCACACGCCGTGGCCTACATGGGGCGCCGGGGGCCGCTCTATGAGATCTGGGACCCCAATCCGGGGCGCACCATATTGCCCCTGGCCGCCATACAGGAGCGCTGGCGGGGCCGCGCTATCGAAGTGCGCGCGGAATAGCTTCCCCCTATTCGGGCGACATGCTCGCATCCCGCGCGAGCGGATTCGGGCCGAAAATCGGCGTCAGAAACGACTCCCAACCGCGCCGGTACACCGCCTCGGACAGCACGAAGCCAATATTGTGACCGCCCGCGATCTCCAGAAACGTTTTGGGTTCATTCGCTCGGGCGAACAGCTCCCGCCCGTGCGCATACGGAATGACCTCGTCTTCCGGGCTGTGAATGATCAGCAGCGGCGCCGAAATACGGTCGACCTTGTCCTTGTTCTCGAAGCGGTGGCGGATCAGCCAGGTCACCGGGCGAAAAAGCAGCGTGGATCGCGCGATGTCCGGGGTCGAAAGAAATGCGCTCTCCAGGATTACCGCGCCCGGGCGCACCGAGGTGGCCAGTTCGGCGGTCGGCGCCGACCCCAGCGATCGGCCAAACAGAAGGATCTCCTCCGCCGGAATGCCGCGCTCCTCCCGGAGGTAGTCCCACATCGAATGGATATCCGCGTAGCAGCGCGTCTCCGACGGCGATCCCGTACTGTGCCCGTACCCGCCGTAGTCATACGCCAGCACCGAAAACCCGAAGGAGCGCAGCAGCTGGATCGACTCGATGCGCCCCGAGAGGTTGCCCGCGTTCCCGTGGGAAAACAGCACCACGCCCCGGTGGTTCTCCAGGGGGACATACCACCCGTGCGTCGTGTGCCCCAGAACCTCCCGCGTCACCTCCTCAAACGGCAGGCCCGCCGAGGCCGGCGTGCGGTCCATGTGGCGCGACGCGGGGAAGATCAGGTAGCCTTGGAGGAAGTACAGCGCGGCGCAGAACAGGACGTAGGCCCCGCCGCACAGCGCCACCATGCGAATCGACTTAATGAGCAGCGAGGGGGTGTCCATCCGTTGAATCAGGCGGCCTGCCCGGCCTTGTATTCGTTCAGAAAGCGCAGCAGGCGTTCCACAATTGGCTCGACTTCCATATGCTCCATCAGATCCTTCCGGAGGTTCGCAATGTTGTGCACGCCCTTCAGGTAGCCCGCGTAATGCCGCCGGAACGCCGGAACGCCCCGCCGCGCGCCCCGGTAGTCCACCGAGTCGCGGAGGTGCCGGATGCACATCTGAATCCGCTCTTCCAGCGATGGCTCCGGGAGCAGCTCGCCCGTGTTCAGGTAATGCCGCATATGCCGGAAGATCCACGGGCTGTGGATCGCGCCCCGCCCGATCATGACGCCGTCACAGCCCAGATCGAAGCAGGCCTTCGCGTCTTCCGGCGTCGCGATGTCGCCGTTCGCAATCAGCTGGATGCCGCTCGCCGCCTTGATGCGCGGCAGCCAGCTCCAGTCCGCCCGGCCCGTGTAGCCCTGCTTCCGCGTGCGGCAATGCACCGTCAGCGCCTGCACGCCCAGCGACTCCAGCATCCGGGCGACTTCCTCGATCACGAAGCTGTTCTCATCCCAGCCGAGCCGGGTCTTCACCGTCACCGCCAGGTCGGTGCCCCGCATGACCGACTCCACCACCGCGCGGAATTTGTCCAGATCCCGCAACAGCCCGGCGCCATCCCCGCGGCAGGCAATCTTCTTCACCCAGCAGCCGCAGTTGATGTCGACAAAGTCCGCGCCCGCCTCCTGCGCAATGGCCGCCGCGCGCTCCAGCGATTCCTCGCCGCTGCCATAGAGTTGAATCGCCACCGGGCGCTCCGTGTCGAGCACCTGGATCTTCTTCATCGTCTGCGTCACATTGCGGACAATCGCCTCGCAGTTCGCGAACTCCGTATACACCAGATCCGCGCCCTGCTCCTTGCAGATATGCCGGAACGGCACGTCCGAAACATCCTCCATGGGCGCGAGGCAAAGCGGCTTGTCAATATCGATGGAACCAATTTTCATGATGGAAACGTCGGGGGTTGGCCCAAAGGGCGGCTGCTGCGGCAATTTACGCAAGTATAACAGACTTTCCCCCAACAATGCCGCCCCCAATCGAGCGAAAAGAACGTGGAACAGGCGTCTCGCCTGTTCTCAGCGCCGCCAGGCGCGCAAGGCGCTCAACCATCCCTCCCGGGAAACCTCACCCCCCCAGGACAACCTCAAAAAGGATCATCCGGTTTGAAGGTGCATCAGTAACGATGACCTCAAATTTGAGTTGATTGCTCGGTTCTCATTTCCGGGCGGCGACGCTATGACCGGATACGTGATTCCCTGGACCTTGTCTGTAGTGCAGACGGTATATTCGGCGGCAGAACCGGGTGCCAATGCACTCTTTCGGCCCGAAGGGCCAACGCAGTTTTCAGCCCTGGGCAACGCCCAGGGATTGAGCGGTGGGTTTCTTGTGCGCCCTGAAAGGGCAGCGCAGTTTAACTTCGGAAACGCTGGACTGGCATAGCACTGCGCTGCCCTTTCAGGGCGGGGAAGGTGGCGTCCCCGTATTCCCCGGGCGTTGCCCGGGGCTGGGAGCTGCACTGGCCCTTCGGGCCGAAAGAGCAGTCGATACGATTTCACCAACAGAGGCCTAAACCGGCATACATTGGCGGTTCCGGATAATTGGGACACGGAGAAACGGCTATGAAAAATCCCGTACGCTCCAACCGGATGAGCCTTCGAAAAGAACGTGGAACAGGCGTCTCGCCTGTTCTCAGCGCCGCCAGGCGCGCCAGGGACTCAAACATCCCCGCCGGAGAACCTCCCCCCCCAAAAAAACAACCGGCGGCGCCACGTGGACGCCGCCGATTCGGAAAAACAATCTCCCCGACACACTCAGATCTTGATGATGATCTTCCGGTCGTAGAAATACTTCGCCAACGCGTAAATCAGGCCCCAGTACACCACAAACGAGCCCAGCACCAGCGTGCCGCTCGTCGTGACTTTGTAATTCCAGTGCTGATTCAGGTTGCTGGCCATGTCCAGCGTGAGCGCCTGGAAAATGTAGATGAAGAGCGGGTTCATCCCGACCACCGCCATGCCGGGGACATTCCACTTCAGAACGTCGCAGATCACATAAAAGCCCAGCATGTGGAACAGGCACAACGCGGTGGCCCAGAAGGTAAACGGCATCGTCTGGTAGTTCTTCGAGAAGACCCAGGCATTACCGGCGCGCGGAGCCGTTTCCGGGGCCCGCGCCGCGAGATCCTCCAGCTGCGGCCGGAGAACTTCCGCAAAGCGCTCCATGTTCCGCGCCGCGAGCGCCGCCGCCGCCTCTTCGTTGTACTTCGCCAGCGAATCGTAGAACATGCCCGGGCTCTTCGACACCATCCGAGCCGCCGTCTGGTGGTCGCCGTCCAGCATCGCCTTCGCCGCCCACGGCTCCGCCTTGCTGTAATACGCGTTCGTGCCGATCGCGCGCGCGCCGAAGCCCGCAATCGTCAGCACCACGCCAAACCCGATCAGCCCGCCCAGAATCGTGTTCCGGTCGCGCGTCGCCATGATGTCATACGCGATCGTGCCGAAGATCAGCATGAACGCCCACGACCAGTGCCCGATCAGGCCGCCATTGATCTGCACGTCAAGCAGCTGGCCGCGCAGCGGGATGAAGATCGTGATCCAGGGCCACTCCAGCTCCCGGCCATACTTGCCCATACGAAGCAGCCACTCGCCATAGCTCGTGTAGAAGAAGATCAGCTGGAACGCCAGCACAAGCCCAAGCGCGTACGCAATGCGCACGGTCCACTTCTTATCCACAATCAAGAGCGCCACCAGGCCCGCCAGGCCGATGTTCATCAGCGCGTCCCAGAGCCAGCCCGCATAGATCGCAAACGCGATCAACACCAGCGTGAAATACCGCCCCGCCATCGATTTCCGCGCTACAGACGGCTCCACCTTGTTCACGCGGTTCAGCCACGAAAGCCGCATCCCAATCCCCACCACGAACATGAAGATCGGCGCGATCGTGTCCGCGTACGTCATAAACTCATTGTGGTGGTGCAACTGCTCACCGAAAATGAACATCAGCGCCGACTTCAAGCCGGAATCGTTCAGCTCCTGGATCCACTTCGTGTCGTAGTGGCCAAAAAAATTGACGAGTAGCATGCCGAAAATGGCGTAGCCGCGGTACTGGTCCAGCGACGCAATACGGCCCGCGGACGGACTGGGGGCGGTAGAAGTCATGAGAGAATACTCCAGAGTTAACCGATTGGACGCCCATATGCTAGCACGCAAGTTTCTGGCCGGGCAAGTTGGATCGGGCTTTCACCGTGTAGTGAGCCTCGAAGGTAATCCCGGTTCGGGCGGTACCGATCCCACTGAATTCAACAGCGGCCACGGAACGGCGAAATGCGGGTAAGCCGTGTCAAAGACCTGTTTTCCAGGCAATTGCCCCAGGACTCATTACGGCAGCCGTCGTGCCCGTTACCATCACCACGACCATTCAAGATCGGCCAACGTGGCTTAGCCTTCCAGGCTGAGGCAACGCGAGCGTCGAGTCCGAAGTGCCCATCAACGCCACAGCACAAGTCATTGATGGAAAATTGTTTGTCGGCATGATAGCCAGGACGCTGTATTCGGTCTTTACACTCGCGACCACACCAGGCTGCGCTGGTCCTTCGGGCCGAAGATGCCCCATCATGCCAGTTGCCGTCACTGAATTTCTTTGCGTTCTTTGCGATCTTTGTGGCTCCAAATCCATCCCCACGCCCGCCCTAACCGCGCGTCCTCGCCCCGCACTGGATCGTCTCCTTTGCGTCTTTGCGCCTTCGCGTGAATATCAATCCTTCCCCAGCTTCTTTCCTTCGTGCTCTTCGTGCCCTTCGTGGTGATCTTTTCTTTGGTCGCGGCCAAGGCTGCCCTGCGTTCATTCGTGGTTCACTCCTTCCTGCACGGCGGCCTTGCGCCCCAGCGTGACCTCTCCCATAATCGTGCAAACCCGACCCGATTCGTGGTTCACTTATTCCGGTGGCCGCAGCCCGGCGCCGCGTCAAATCTCAAAACCGCGAGAGACAAAGCAACATGCGTTACCTTTTTGTGACCCTGCTCCTACTGATCGCATCCGCCGCCGCCACGGCCCAATCCCGCCCCAACATCATCCTCATGATGGCCGACGATCTCGGCTGGGGCGATGTCGGCTTCAATGGCGGCGGAATAATCCAGACACCGCACCTGGACGCCATGGCCGACGCGGGCCTCACCTTCAACCGCTTCTACGCCGCCGCGCCCGTGTGCAGTCCCACGCGCGGTAGCTGCCTCACCGGACGCCACCCCTACCGCTACGGCATCCACTTCGCCAACGACGGCCACCTCCGTGAAGGCGAATGGACGCTCGCCGAGGTCCTCAAAACCGCGGGCTACCGCACCGGCCACTTCGGCAAGTGGCACCTGGGAACGCTGTCGCCGGACTACTCGGGCAAGAAAGATCGCAAGCCGGAGGAGAATTACGCGACGCCGGGCATGAATGGCTTTGACGAATGGTTCAGCACGGAATTCGCCGTGGCCACCTGGGACCCTTACGACCCGGCGAATTCCCACCTGGGCAAGAACGCGCCGCCCGATACCCGCGCGCTCTACTGGCAAAACGGCGTCAATGTCACCGGCGGCCTGGAGGGAGACGATTCCCGCATCATCATGGACCAGGCCATCCCCTTCATCGAACGCGCCGCGGCGGCCGGCGATCCCTTCCTCAGCGTCATCTGGTTCCACACCCCCCATGCGCCGGTCGTCGGGGGACCGGAATACCGCGCGCGCTACGCCGACCACGATCCCGAGGCCCAACATTACTACGCCTGCATCGCCGCGATGGACGAACAGATCGGTCGCCTGCGCAACACCCTCCGGGAACTGGGCGTCGCCGAGAATACGCTGATCTTCTTCTGCTCGGACAACGGCCCCGAGGGCGACGCCGCCGGGAGGCGCACCGCCGGCAGCGCCGGGCCCTTCAAAGGACGGAAGCGCTCACTCTTCGAGGGCGGCATCCGCGTGCCCGCGGTCATAGAATGGCCCGCCGTCGTAAGACCGGGCGTCAGAACCGACGCCCCCGCCGTCACCAGCGACTACCTGCCCACCGTGCTCGACGCGCTCGGCCTCGCCATGCCCGACACGCGCCCGCTGGATGGCCTCAGCCTGATGCCGGTCCTGCGCGGCGAGCGGTCCGAGCGGTCCGCCCCGATCTTCTTCGAGACCCGCGGCGGCGCCGGGACCACCCTCTCTCGCCAATCCCCCCGCATGGCGGTGATGGACGGGCCGTGGAAACTGCTCACCGACCTGAGCGAAAGCGGGGAAGAGGATCTGCTGCACGACCTTACGGCCGACCCCGCCGAATCCCAAAACCTCGCCCAAGCCCAGCCGGAACGCGTCCGGGCGATGAAGTCGGCTCTCGAAGCGTGGCGCGCAAGCTGCGCGGCCAGCTCGGCGGGGGAAGACTATTCAGACCGATAGCACCTCAGCCGGCTTAAGCGGCAAGGCGTCCGAGGGACGCGGAGATTCCCGGGGGAACGCTTCTGGCGCTCCCGGCAGTGCCCGTACAATGTGCCGCGCGATCCTGACTTTCGCCGGGGCGAAGCCCCGGAAAGTCGAGTTCGTGCGCAAGGCGCTCGATCAACGCGCCGCGAGAAGAACGGCATAGCCCCCATCGGTTGGCGTCAACAGAACGCTCATAGCGCGATTTGCATGAAAAATTTGTATAGAATAAAACTGTTGCAGATCTAACAAAAACGTGCTATCATTTTCATAGAGATCGTCCGAAAGCAACCGCGCTATCCTGATCCCGGGGGCAAAGGAGACCGTCCTATGAAACATCGACACGTGCAGTGGCTCTACGGGGAACTCCCCGGCCTCGTGGCGGCCGGGGTGCTTCCCGAAGTGGGGGCGGAAAGCCTGCGGGCCCACTATGGGCCCGTGAAATCCATTTCAGCGGCCCGGCTGGCCGTCGTGCTCTTGAGCGTGCTCGGCGCCATGCTCATCGGGTCGGGGATAATCCTCCTCCTGGCGCACAATTGGGAGGATCTTGGCCGTCCCGTGCGCGCGGTATTGAGCTTCGCGCCCCTCGTCGCCGGCCAGATGCTCGTCGCCTGGACCCTTTACCGCAAGCAGGACTCCGTCGCCTGGCGCGAGGGGAGCGGCGCCTTCCTGGCGATGGGCATCGGGGCAAGCATCGCCCTCATCGCGCAAACCTACCACATCCCCGGCGATCCCGAAAAATTCCTGCTTACCTGGGCGCTGCTGGGTCTGCCGATTCTTTACCTCCTGCGCAGCAGCATGGCCGCCGCGCTCTATTTCATCGGCGTCACCGCCTGGGCCGGTGAAGCGCAACAATCAATGGGCCACGCCATCGGCTACTGGCCGCTGATGGCCGCCGCCATCCCCGCCGTGTGGATGCAATTCCGCGACGGCCCGCGCCGGCCCGGAACCGCCTTCGTCGGATGGGCGCTCTGCCTCAGCCTCTGTGTCGGCCTGGCCATCGTGCTCGAAAAAGTGCTTCCGGGCCTGTGGACCGTCATCTACGCCGCCATGCTGGCGTGCTTCTTCCTCGCCGGCCGCACCTGGTACACAGACACCCCCGCCCAACCCTTCACCCCCGTGGGCCTTACCGGCACGGTGATTCTCGCGCTGGTCTTCACCTTCGAGGATATCTGGCTCCGCGTGGGTTTCAACCACTACCGGGGCGGCTCCACGCGCTACCTGGAGCTCTTCGGCATACAGGACTACGTGCTGGCCTTCGGGTTACTCGCCGCCGCCGTCATCCTCACGGTGCGCCTGGTGAAACGGCGTGACTTCGCCGTGCTTCCGTGGGCCGCTTCACCCGCCCTGGCCGTGGTGGGATTTGCCGCCGCGAGTATCGACGGCCTGAAAGCCTTCCCGCCGATGCTGTTCAACGTCTACCTGCTGGCCCTCGGCGTGCTCGTGCTCCGGCAGGGCATTCTCGACGGGCGGCTTGGCGGCGCCAATGCCGGCATGGGCATTCTCGCGCTTCTCTTCACCATCCGATTCTTCGACAGCAACATGAGCATACTGGCGCGGGGCGTGGCCTTTATTCTGATTGGCGCGGCCTTCCTCGGGGCCAATCTCTGGTTCGCCCGCCGGCTTTCCGCGCAGACCACGGAGACGCAGTCATGAAAACCGCACACTGGATACTTTTCGGGATGATGGTCCTGGCGCAACTGGCCGTGCCCCTGCGCATGATCGGCGGGCAGGAAACCATCCTCCGGGAGGGCGCGCCCTACAAATTCCGCTGCGGGCCCGTGGACCCCTACGACTTCCTGCGGGGCCGTTACGTCGCGCTGAGCTTTCCGGACATGGTCATCGAGGATTGGCAAGGGCCGCATTTCCGCGCGGGCGAACCGGCCTACGCACGGCTGGGCGTGGGGGAGGACGGCTTCGCTACGGTTGAGGACGTAACCGCCAGCCCGCCCGTGTCCGGCGATTATCTCAAGGTTTCCGCCTACACCAGCGGGACGGGCTCGCGGCTCTGGATACAGTTGCCCTTCGACAAATACTTCATGAACGAGCACGATGCGCCCGCCGCGGAAATCGCCTATCGGGAGCAGAGCCGGACGGACGATCCCGCCTGGGTGATGGTGCGTGTGCAACAGGGCCAGGGCGTGATCGAAGGGCTCTACATCGGCGATGTGCCCATCGAAGAGTTCATTAAACGACAGGCGGCCCGTACCCAATAGGCCAGCCGCACGATTCCGCGGCGCCCAGGCGGATCGGACCCCTCGGCCCGATCCGCCCGCACCGCCCAATTTCTACGCCCGGTACTGCGCCGCCACCTTGCGGATCGCCGCGCCATACTGCCGGATCTGTTCCTCGGTATTGCTCTCGTGGATAACGACCCGCATACCGGTCTGCAAAATCGCCTCGGCCTCCGGAGTTTCCCACTTCGTGTAGTCCATGTCCGTCATCCCCGCTTCCTTGATGGTCCAGTGACCATTAAAGAAGGCGTGGTTCTGGAACACCTCCGTCCGGTGAACGGGGTGGGGGATGTACCCCGGACTGCACGCAACCCCCTCGGCGGCCAGCGCCTTGTAAATCTGCGCGCGATCAACCCGGAACGCCGCTGGGTCGATGCGGAACATGTTGAACCAGTACACGCACCGATCCTCCGGATGCACCTCATGCGGCAGAATCCCCGGAATCCCCGCGATCTCCGCGTTGAGCAGGTTGCCCAGCTTCGCGCGCGACGATGCGATGCTTTCGAGGCGCGTCATCTGGCCCGCCAGCACGGCGGCCTGCGGCTCGCTCATGCGGTAGTTCGTCGAAAAGCTCTGCCACGCGCCCTCGGCCCGGTTGAAGCCCTTGTCCCCGTATTGCTGGAGCTTCGGCCCGAACACCGGATGGCTCGACGCCACCACGCCGCCATCGCCGGTCGTGATGTGCTTGGAGTTCTGCAAGGACCAGCACGAGATATCGCCCAGCGTGCCGATCGGCGCGCCACGGTATTTCGCGCCCCAGGCCTGGCAGGAATCCTCAATGAGCACGAGACTGTGCTTGTCCGCAATCGCACGCAATTCCTGCATCTTGCAGGGGTTGCCCGCAAGGTGCACCGCGATGATAGCCTTCGTGCGCGGCGTGATGCAGGCTTCGACGCTCGCCGGATCGAGGTTCAGCGTCGATGCGCCCAGATCCGCGAATACCGGCACGCCCTGCTGGTAGATCACGCCGATCACCGTGCCGATATCCGTGATGGGCGACGTGATCACCTCATCCCCGGGAACCAGCCCCATCGCGCCCACGGCGATATGCAATGCCGCCGTGCCGGAGGAACACGTCATGACATGCTCCAGCGGGCAGATCTGCTGGAATCGCTCCGTGAATATGCCAGTCTGCTGCCCTTTCCAGTAGAACAGGGCGTCATTCTGGAGCATCTGTTCCAGCCGCTCCCGTTCCGGCGCCCCGAATCGCGGCGGGGCCGTGCTCGTCGCGGTCACCGCTTTCGGCCCGCCGTCCACGGCCAGCTTCTCAACCGATGCGCCCGCCGCGCGGCCGGACGAAAGGCCCGCCAGCGTCATTCCGGCGGCCGCGCCCAGAAACGCGCGCCGCCGCATGGTTCCATGCGTCTTCATGCTGCCTCCTCCTCTCAATCGGCGAAGCCGGGGCTCCACGGTTTCACGTGTAATCAAAACAGCGCCTGCTGCGCATTCTCCCCCTGAATCTGGGCCAGGGCCACATCCTCCAGCCCCGCCTCCTTCAGTTTCAACAGGGAAGAGTCAAAGTAAAACACCGGCGCGTACGAACCGAACACCAGTTTTTCGAACGGAACGCCGGGCTGTATCGTGTTAACGCCCTCAATCCCTTCCAGCCACGCAATATCAAACCACACCCGGCCCGTAGCCACGAGCGGCTCCAGCAGCTTGCCCCGCACCGCCCGGAACGCGTTCAGCAGCATCACCCGCGCATTCGGAACCGCCTCCATAATACCCGCCAGCGGCGCCACATCCACATGTTCCACCCGCGCCAGCGGGTGCATCATCCGCTCGTCCTCCATCGTCACCGCGATTTGGACCAGCAGCCGCCGCGCCGCCGCCGCCTCCAGCAATGCCCGAAACCGCGGCTCATCCAGCGCGTAACCGTGGTACGCCGGGTGCAGCCGGATCCCCTTCATGCCGTACTCCTCCGCACACCGCCGGAGGTCCTCCTCCCAGCGCGGCAGCATCGGGTTCACCGTGCCAAAGGGCTGCAAAATGCCGTTGGCGTACACCGCGCAACCGTCGGCGAGGCGCGCATTCACGCCCGCAATATCTTTGTGCAGAAGCCCGTCCAGGCTCCCGGCCCACGCCTGCGAAACGCCGTAGTGGCTGAACGTCGCCAGCAGCGCATCCGCGCCCGCCCCCGGAAGGCTCCGAAACGGCCAGCGGCCAAGATAGGTGTTGGTGTCAATAAACATTCGGAATTCCCGTGCCAGTGCGGCTGGGTACGTAAATCACCGTGGTCCCCGCCGTCTCTGCTAATCCTGTAGTCCCTGCTGTCCCTGCGGTCTCTGTAGTCCCTTAGGTCCTTTACGTCCCTTCGCTTCAAACCTGCCCATCACGCCCCCTTCATCGCCAGTATCGGCCCCAGTATCCGCTTCAGGTTCCCGCTCAATATCAACGCCTTCTCCGCATCGCTGATCCGCGCGCCCGTCACCTTCGCCAGTTGCGACGCAAAGCTCCGCCCCGGGACGTCGCTTCCGTAGAGCACCCGCTCCGCGCCCAGCTCGCGCACCGCCATCTCCGTGAAACCCGCCGTCGGATCGCCGCCCGCCAGATCGGCGTACACATTCGGGAAGGGCTTGATCGCGCGGATGCCCTGCTCCCAGTCGCCGCCGGTATGGCCGCAGATGATCATGGCGTCCGGATGCCGTTCCGCGAGGCGCGCAAGGTCCACCGCGGACGACTCGCCCGGCAGATTCCCCGTGATCTTTTCCCACGTATGCTGGAAGACCGGCGCCTTCAACTCCCGTGCGCGCTTTACGATCGCGTCCACCTCGAAGGAATCGCAGTTCTGCGCGACCCAAAGCTTAATGGCGACCATGGGGCCCTGCGCAACGCAGCGCTCCAACTCGGCCAAACTCACTTCGAGCAATTTCGGGTTCAGATACACCCACCCGAAAAGCCGGTCCGGCCACGCCGCCACCGCCTCGAGCACCTCGTCGTTCGCCTTCCGCAGCTGCTCCGCGTCGGGCTCGTAGTGAAACGCCGTGCCCATGTAGATGCACAGCTTACTCACACCCATCCGATCCGCCACCGCAAGCATTTTTCCCATACGCTCGGCGGGCGTGCCGCCGTAGGCGTTGATGTGGCAGTGTCCGTCCCAGATTTCCATCAGTTGCCCTTCGAAAGGAGCGGGCGGTTATGCGGGATCTCGGCCCCAAAATCGCCCAGGCTCGTCCAGTACAGGCGCCGGTTCAAGTCCACCTCCGCCACCGCGATCGTGCCCCATTCCTTCGCCTGGGCGATCACGTCGCCCTCGCGGTCGTAAACGCCGGTAATCATCCAGTTGCTTGAGACATCGGAGTAGGAACTGCTCACCACGTATACATGGTTCTCGCAGGCGCGCGCCGCCGCCAGCAGCGGGTTGCAGCCCGCCACCGGAAACGCGATTACTTCCGCGCCGTTGTTCGCAAGCTGCCGCGCCACCTCCGGAAAAAAGCCGTCGTAGCAAATCATCATCCCCACCTTCCCGAAGCTTGTCTCGAACACCGGGTATTCGTCGCCCGGCACGATCCCCATGTCGATCTCCGTGCGCGGCAACGTCACCTTCCGGTACTTGCCGATCACCTCGCCCCGCGGGTTAATCAGCACGGACACATTGTAAATCAGGTGCTCCTCGCGCTCCACCAGCCCAACCACCAGGTAAAGGCCGTGCTCCTTCGCCAGACCGCCGAAATACTCGGTCGAAGGCCCGGGAATGGGCTCGCCCACGTCAAAATAGCTCAGCCCGTTGCCCATGCACGTCAGGGTTTCGGGAAGCACCATCAACGTGGCCTGCTGCTTCGCGGCCTCGGCGATGAACGGGGCAAACTGCCTGCAGTTGTCCATCGCGGTCTTCCCGCCGCGCGGCACGTGGTGCACCGTCGCCAGCCGGACAATTCGCGGCTCGGGCGGGCCGCTTTTCTCGAAGGAAACCCCGCCCCATTCCGCGCGGGCATTGGCGGCCCAGCGAAAGTGGAGCTCCACGATGGCCCTGGTCGCGCCAGGCGGCGCCTGGAGCACATCGCTCACTTCGGTCCAGCCCCCGGCGTCGGTGTCGCGGTCCAGGGGATATTCAGCCTCCGCCACGGGCGGCATATCGCCCGCGTAGGACTTGGCGCCCTTGAAGGCGTGGCGCACGGCCTGATCCTGGTCATTGCGCCAGAAAATGCGGGCCAGCGCCGAACGACGCGGCGATTCCACGTTGGTGAGCTTGCGCAGCGCGTGAAACCGGTAATGCTGGCCGCCTTCCACCGCGAAAGTCTTCACCCAGCGCCCGTCGAGCCCCTCGCGGGCATCGGTCTCAATGATGAATGCCCCCTGGCCATCGGGGCCGCCCGCGGGATCATACGCGAACGCTGGACGCGTCCCCTCCCGCACATCCGCCGGCGCCCAGCCCGCCGGCGTGGCCGAAGCATCCGCGTTCGCGGCGGAGGCCGACAGAAGTCCAGCCACACACAGCAAAAGCAGGAAACATCTACGAATCATGGGTCTTACCTCAATTCCAGAACGCAACGCCACTATACACACAGCGCGGCGGGCTCGCAACCAGCACGCGGCCAGGGCAATCGCATTTAAACTTCCAACTCGAACCGAGCGCCACATGAACCACCTTCAATGTTGATAAGGGCGCGTGTTGGAGCGCTGGCATTTCGCCTACGGCGAATCTCTGACCTTGCCGGCACAGATGCCGGCGCTCCGAAACGCTCACTATCGTCGATTCAAGGTTCCAAATCGACTTAAGTTTACGCCCATATACCGGGATCGAGATTAAATGCGATTGCCCTGAGCACCCGGCCTTTTCGGAGGCCACCCGGCCAATCCCGTCAACCGTCCTGTATCCAAAACCACCCCACACATTCAACGCCCGCCAACGTGGCTTAGCCTTCCAGGCTGAGGCAACGCAAGCGCCGCCTTCGAAGGGCCCATGGAAGTCAGGAATCGCACCCTCGGAATCCCACCTCGAACCCATCATTTCTTCATTCGTGTCCATTCGCGTCCATTCGCGGTTCAAATTCACTTCTCCGGCGCACCACGCATTTCCCTCCAGGCGCACGGAATGCTACCATCAGAATTCCCGCGCCACCGACGATTTAATGCTCCGCGGACGCGCTTCGACACAAGGAACTCCCCATGCCGCCTTTCCACCGGGCCACCCGTTTCACGTTCTCCGCCGCCATCGTCCTCGCCGCCCACGCCTTCGCACAGTACCCCGATCCCCCGGTCAGCCCGGGACCCGAGGAATGGGCCTTCGTCGATCACCTCGCCGCGCCGGTCCAGTGGCGCTTTCACTGGACGCGCGAGACACCCGGACCGGGCGAAGTCGCATTGCGCGGCGGCGTACAGGTGGACGCCCGCTTCCCCGATCCCGAAGGCCTCCTGCAAACCGCCTATGACGATCTCAACACATTCCTGGCGGCCGCGAACATTCCCAGCGCCGGCGCGTACCGGATCATAACGGAGCAGGCCCCCACGAAAACCTTCGAGGCCTTCCGGATCGACGTGGGGGAGAGCGAATGCCGCATTCATGCGAACGATACCGAGGGGATCCGCCGCGCCATCTATTTTCTGGAGGATGAACTCCAGCGCGCGGAAGGTCCCTTCCTGCGAAGCGGCGTAATAGAACGTTCCCCCTTCGTCCGAAGCCGGATCTCGCGCTGTTTCTTCGGTCCGATCAAGCGCCCGCCCAAAAACAAGGACGAATTGATGGACGAGGTCGACTACTACCCGGGCGACTACCTGAACAAGCTCGCGCACGACGGCGTAAACGGGCTCTGGCTCACCATCGAGTTCAAGGACATCGTCCAGACGTCCCTGACGCCGGTCGTGGACCCGAATCGCGAAAGGCGCCTCGCGAAACTCCGCGAAACCGTCGCCAAATGCCGGCGATACGGGATCAATGTCTTCGTTTTCTGCATCGAACCGCGCGTGATGGACCCGGATCATCCCCTGCTCGTGGCGCATCCGGAAATCGGCAGCAAGACCCGCGGCACCGGGCAGCTCTTCTGCCCCTTCTCGGAACCGGCCCAGCGCTATCTGTATGAAGCCGTGAACGACCTCTTCACCCAGGTTCCCGATCTCGGCGGCCTGATCAACATCAGCTTCGGCGAGCGCTCCACCACCTGCCTTAGCGGCGCGGACGAGGAGTGGAACCTCACCTGCCCGATCTGTGCGGAGAAACAGCCGGGCGAGATCCTCCACGCCTCCCTCTCCGCCATGGAGCGGGGGATGCACGACGCCGCCCCCGAGGCGAAGTTCATCTCGTGGCTCTATGTCCCCGAAAACGGCACCGGCCCGCAGCGCGACCTGACGCCGCTGCGCGGGATCGCCGCGCATACCCCGCCGGGCGTCATCTGCCAGATCAATTTCGAATCCGGCGGCGTGCGCGATCAACTCGGCAAGCCGCGCCACGCCGGCGACTACTGGCTCTCCTACATCGGCCCGAGCGACGTCTATCTGGACGTGGCGGCCGGCGTGGGGGAGAGCCCGGGCGAACTGGGCGCCAAGCTCCAGGCCTGCAATTCCTTTGAGGCCTCCACCATCCCCTATGTACCCGTGCCCGGCAACCTCTACCGGAAATACGCCGCCATGCGCGATCTCGGCGTCACTTCCGTGATGCAGTGCTGGTACATCGGCAGCCTTCCCTCCGTCATGAACCGCGCCGCCGCCAGCGCTTTGCCCTTCATGCCGCCGGGCCAGTCCGAAGCGGACTTCCTGCGCGATCTCGCGCGGCGTGACTGGGGCGCGCAACACGCCCCGGATGTCGTGCGCGCCTGGAACCACTTCTCGGAGGCCTACAGCCACTACCCGCTCACCAACGCCTTCCAGTACTACGGCCCCATGCACGACGGCATCGCCTGGCCGCTTCACCTGAAACCCGCGCACCTGAACCTCTCGCCTGTGTGGAAACTGGAATACCCGCCCAGCGGCGATCGCATCGGCGAGTGCTTCTCCGGCTCGCACACGCTGGAGGAGATGCTGGAGCTCTGCAAACGCCTCTCCGACGGCTGGCGGCGGGGCCTGGAAATCCTGCGCGCGCTTGCGCCCGAATTCGCCGGCGATCCCAACCGCCTGCTGGACATCACCAACGCCGAAGCCCTCGACATCCATTTTCGGACCGGCTTCAACATCCTGCGCTTCTACGACACGCGTGAGCGGCTGCTCTACGGCGATCCGGCGGACGCGCCGGCGCGCCTCGCCGAACTCCGCGCCATTGTCGAGGAGGAAATCGAAAACACGCGAAAAATGGCCGCGCTGTGTGCAGAGAATCCGTTTCTCGGCTTCCAGGCCGAAGCCGAGGGGTACAAGTACTTCCCCGAACGCCTCCGCTGGCGCGAGGCCCAGCTCCTATCCATCCTCGCCACGGAATTCGAAGAGGCGGCCCGGGCCATCGCAACGGGCGCTCACCCCTTCCGGGAAGCGGCCGGCCTCGCGGACACCGGGCTCCGTTACGTCGCCGAGGAGGCCGAGTCCTGGTCCGGCGAAACCTGGCGCACGGCGGACGCCTGGGCGAAGGTGGAGAACGTGGCGCACGGACCGCACGAGCCCGCGTGGTCCTGGAAGGCCACCCACGACGCAACCGCCCTCTACATGGCCGTCCAGGCCGAATCCGTCCCCGACTGGCGGCCCGTCACCGCCGTGGTTCACGTCGAACCCACGCACATCCACCCCCGCCGGACCTTCCGCGCCGACCCCCACGGCAAGCGCGATCTCCGCACCGTCTGGCTCGGCCCCGATTCCGATTGGGAGGCCGCCTGCGAGATCATCGAAAGCGCGCAGCACTTCCGCTTCCGCATTCCCATGGAAGCGTTCGAAGGCGAGGCCAGCATCGATCGCCCCATGCGCATCAATGTCGAAGTAACCTTCCTCTCCGCCGACCAGAAGCAGCAAATGATCCGCACCTGGGCTCCACCCGCCGAACCCAGGCTCCTCCACCGCCTCGGCTACGGCAACGCCAACCCCGCGGAGATGGGCTGGCTGCTGAGGGACGAGTGAGGCCCAAGCCGCAAGCCGTCAAACCCGTCCATCCGCCGCAGCGAATCCACCCTGTCCACTTCGTCCACCCTGTCCACTTCGTCCACCCTGTCCACTTCGTCCACTCCGTCCACTTCGTCCACTCTGTCCACTTCGTCCACTCTGTCCACTTCGTCCATTCGCCGCGGCGAATCCATTTCGTCCCCGCCGCGCCTACTGAATCACACTCATTACCACGGTCCTCCGTGGTAACACCTACCGCGCCACTCCTGCGGCGCAATCTGCCGGAATTCGATCGGGCGCCCTCACCCTCCAAAAATCTCCTCTTGACATCTCGCGCAAATTGTATCAGTATAAGGGTACAAAGTAACACGGCGAGACCCATGTACTTCCAGATTTCACTCAAAGACGGCGTGCCCATCTACCGCCAGATTGTCAACCAGGTGAAGTATATGGTCGCCTCCGGCCAGCTGACGCCCGGCGCGGAACTGCCCCCCATCCGCACCCTCGCGGAACAACTCCTGGTCACCCCCAATACCATCGTCAAGGCCTACGGCCAGCTCGAAACCGAGGGAGTCGTCTATAAGCGGCGCGGCGCCGGCACCTACATCGCCGAGAACGGCTCCCCCCTCAAGATGGCCGAGCAGCGGCGCATCCTGGCGGAGCGCGCGGACACCCTCCTCTCGGAGGCGCGCCAGATGGGCTACAACCTCAATGAGGTGTTGAGAATAATCCATGATCGGGCCACGGCGCTCGAAAAACAACCCGGCGGAAATCGGAAAGGGTAGGGACGCAATGGAGACGAACGTGGTGGAAATTCAAGGGGTCACCCGGGCTTTCGGCGGCCTCAAAGCCCTGGATAACATCGATTTCACGGTGCAGCCGGGCTGTGTGCACGGTCTGGTGGGCGCAAACGGCGCGGGAAAGACCACGCTCATCAAGCACATCCTCGGCCTGCTCAAGGCGAAGAACGGGAGCGTCCGCGTGTTCGGGCTCGACCCGGTGCGCAACCCCGTGGAGGTCCTCGTGCGCATTGGTTATCTCTCCGAGGAGCGCGATCTGCCGGAGTGGATGCGCATCCACGAGCTCATGCGCTACACCCAGGCCTACCATCCCAAATGGGACATGGACTACGCCGACGCGCTCATCAGAACCTTCGAACTCGACCCGCGCCAGAAAATCAAGACGCTCTCCCGCGGGCAGCGCGCGCAGACGGGACTCATCGCCGCCGTCGCGCACCGGCCCGACCTGCTGCTCCTCGACGAGCCCTCCTCCGGCCTAGACGCCGTGGTGCGGAAGGACATACTGAAAGAGGTCGTCCGCGCCGTGGCCGACGAAGGGCGCACCGCCCTGTTCTCGTCCCACCTGCTCGACGAGGTCGAGCGCATGTCCGACGTGGTGACCATGATCCACAAGGGCAAGATCGTGCTCCACGGCGAGTTGGACGCCATCAAGGAGGCCCACTGGCGTCTGAGCATTCGATTTCCCGAAGCGCCGACATCGCGACCGGAGATTCCCGGCGTGCTGTCGCTCGATGGCATTGGCCGCGATTACCAGGCGGTGTGCGACGGCGGGCTGGACGAGGCGAAGGCGGCACTGCACGCGTTGGGCGCGGAAATCACCGAAGCGCGGAATGCCTCGCTGGAAGAGATTTTCGTAGCGCGCGTGGGTCGCGGGGCGCTGGCTCGCGAAGAGGGATGATGTGATGACGTGGACGATACTCAAAGCCCAACTATGGGAGCTCTGTCGGCTGACGTGGCTGGAGTTCCCCGTGCGCGTCTTCATTCCACTGGCCATGATGTGGGCCTTTACACTGATCCTGGGCAGTGCCGGCATCTTCATAGCGAATTTCGTCTTTGAAATCGCGCTTTTGTCGTCGCTCGTCTCCGTGCTTTGGGTAAACGCCTTTCGCCAGCAAGGCGGGAAGGGGTTTCCCTTTGCCCTTTGGTTCTCGCGTCCCGTGTCCGCCATCTGGCTTGTATCGGTGCCTCTTGCCTGGCTGGTTCTCGCCAACGCCCTGGTGTATCTCGCGATTGCAATCGGGATGGGCGTCCTGTTCGATATCCAATTTCCCGGACTGCCGTTCCTGCCGGTGGTGGTGACCGCTACGCTTGGTATCGCGTTGATCAGTTGGGGGGGCAGGGGCCTGCCGGAGCGGGCAATTGCGGCAGCGGGCTTCGGCGGTGTCGGCCTGTGGTGGCTTGTTCCGCGCATCGCCTCGGTGGAGATACTGTCCGTGGTGGAGCCGGAGCGATTGGTGGACAACCTGAGCCTTAGCCCCGCGGAATACGGGGTACTCGGGCTTGTTGCAACGGTCTGTCCCATACTTATTCTGTTACTTGTCCGGCAACAACGAATTGGTGTGGCCGGAGGCCTGTTGGAGGATACCGGTGTTTCAGGGGCGGTTGACCGGCCAATGTCGAGCGGCGTACGCGCCTTTCGCTCGCCCGAGGACGCCCAATCCTGGTTCGAGTACCGGCGCACTGCCCGGCGCTCTCTGTTCGTGCTTGCCGTGGGCCTCGGTGTAATGGTGTTATCCGCACTCTCAATTTTAACGGGCGGACTGATGTTGCCGGTGGTCGTGATATGGTCAACCTCGCTGTGCCTCACCCCCCTCGCGCTGTTGTTTTGCACGGTAGAAGCGGTCCTGGGTGTGCGGTACCGGGGTCACGTCGCGCGGCTCTCAGTCTTTGACGCGACGCAGCCTGTCGCCATACGCGATGCCGTGCGATTGAAGTTGGGTGTCATCGTCCGGGTCATGCTGGGGAGCTGCGCGGTGCTTATGCTTGGAGCAGTCTGCTGCGTCGTCGTACTCATGGAAGACGGGGACGGCATAGGGCCGTTGATTGCAGAGATAGAGGACGCGAACGGCCTGCTGGTCGCCTTGTGGTCTATATGTGCCCTCATCCTGGTCCTTCCCGTCGTGGCAATGGCGGCCCTGCTCACCATGAGCCTTGGCTACGGCGGCGATTATCTCCGGGAGAAGCAGGGACCCGTCCTGGTGTTCCTGTTGGTCCTGATTGCACCCATGAAGACCCACATGGTTGAGAACCTTACCGGCTGGAATCTTCAGGTGTTGAGCGTGCTGTGCCTGTATGCCGCGGGGCTTTCGCTGGTCGGCGTCACGATGCTCAGCGTTCGTCGCGCCGAACGCGCGGGCCACTGCGGTCCGTGGCAACTGATCGGCATCGCGGTCGGCTGGGCTCTTTTGCTCGCCTTCGTGTTCCGGCTCGCTATCATGTCTGGCGTCGAAATTCCACAACTGCCGTTGCCGTGGCTTGTTTTTCTTGCAGGGCTGCTCTGCATCCCCATCGCCAGCGTGGCGCTGGCGCCGTTGTCGCTGGCGGCGGCGCGGCATCAATGAGAACCTGACCGACAGGTGACCAGCGCACGGGTCTGCTGCTCTTAAATTTCAAAGGGAGCTACGGGTGCCACGTTCAAGGTCCGCGGCTCCGCCGCGAAGGCTTGAGCGTGCGAGACTCCAGAAGAGCGCCAACAGTCAGGAGCAGTATTTCATCCTTAACGGGTGACGCAGCGCGTCATGAAAGGCTGTACCATAACTCCCGCCGCGACTACTGAATCTGGTCCGACTTCATCCGGTTGCACCGCTCGCACAGCAGCTGTAGATTCCGCACCGTATTCGCACCGCCCTTCGACACCGGGATGATGTGGTCAAACTCCAGCAGCTCCCGCGACCCGCATTCCACGCAGGCGCCACCGTCGCGACGCCAGACCTCGCGCTTCACCTGCGCCGGAATCGGCTCGCGGCGCGGGGCGGCGTCCGGCGCCGGGGCGTCCGCGCCGTCCTCGCGCTCCGCGAAAAACGCGTCGAAGCGCTCCGCCGCAATCTTGTTCTCCAGCTTCTTGTTGCATCGCGGGCACAGCGTGGCCCACTGCCCGTCGATCTCCCAGCGGTACTTCTCCTCCTCCGGCGCGAAGGCGAACTCGCAAATGTCGCAGTGCGTCTTTACGAAGGCCCCGCGAAGCGCGCGCCACGCCCGGACCAGCAGGTACAGCAGAAACAGCGCAATGGGGATATACACATACCAGGACACGGCGCGTCAGGCCCCAGGTCCGCGGCGGATAGAAATCATTCGCAACATTCGCCCCCGTCAGCCCGCCATCGCCCGAAGTTCGGCGAAGTCCACGCGCTGGAGAAACCCAAAGTTATACACGCTCGGCGTGCTGGAGTATTTGCCGCGCGATTCCATGACGTCTATCAGCGATTCGGGGATGTCCGCCGTCTCCACGGCGTCGATCAGGCCCGGATGCAGCGCCGCGGCCACGAGCGCGATCAGCCCGCTTTCCACGCCGCGCGCGTGCACCGTGACCGTGGCCGCGCCCCGCGCCATCTTGAACCAGTCGACCACCGCCGCCACCTGCGCGGCCTGCGCCGCCAGCGCGCGCTCACCCGTTGCGTTCAGCAGCATGGCGTACTGCCACGAACTGCCGCTCCGCGGGGAATTCCCATCCTGGAACAGGGGCGCCACGCCAACGGCCAGCTTGCCCTCGCCCGCGATCGCCGCGATCCGCTCCTTCGCGCCCGGCAATCCGCCATCGTCAAGCACCAGGTGCGCGTCGCGAAAGCCCGCGCCCGCCGGCTGGATAGCCATCGCAGGAATCGTCCAGTCGGCGCCGTGGAAACGATACGCCGCGCTCAGCCCGCCCTGATCCGACGCCAGGTCGCAGGCGACCGTGTGCACCCGGATCGGCGCGTAGCGCAGCAGTTCCGCCAGCGCCGCGCGCTTCTCCCGGGCCCAAGGTGCGAACTCCGCGCTGCCCGCCGCGGGGATCGGCCCGCGCTCGATGGCGCGCGCCAGTTCCAGCGCCAGCGAGACGATGCTCTTGTTGTCCGCCGGCAGTTCGGCGTTCGTGTGCTCCACCGGCAGGATTTCCTCCTCCGCCACCGGCAGCTCCCCGCCATCCCACTCGGCGTCCGGCACGAGGTATTCGTCCACGAAGTTGTAGAACTGAATTCGGTTGTCCGCCTCGTAGTTGTGCGTGCCGGGATCGTGGTTCACGTGGTAGCGGAAGCTGTTCTCCGCGCCGTACAGCGAATACACCGGAACCACGGGATCGAAGATGGCCGGCAGCGTGCGCGGAGCCGCGAAACAGCACTCATCCTTCTCGTTGTAAATCAGCAGCGCCGGACGGGGCGCGAAAAGCGCCGTCAGGTGCGTGTAATCCGCCACCGTCAGCATGTCCAGCGGGAGTTGCTCATAATCCCCGATGTCCGCGCCATGATCGATGCGCACGCCCACCGCACCGTGCCCGGCGACGGGCACGATGACCGACACCCGCTCGTCCAGCGCGCTGTACACCGCCGTCTGCCAGCCGCCGCCGGAGAGGCCGCTCATCGCCAGGCGCGCCGGATCCACCCGCGGGTGCGTGTCCAGGATGTCCAGCGCGCGCTTCAGGCTCAGGTAGAAGAGCGACATTCCGCGTACGCCCGCCGCGTCCAGGTACACGCTGCGCCCGTGATCGAAATCCGGGCCGCTCAGCTGCCCCATCCCGATCCACTCCGGGTGAATGTCAATCACCCCGCGCTTCGCGAAGTTGATGCAACGGATCTGTTCCTCGGGCCGCACTTTCCCCTCGCCGTAATGCCCGTTCACATTCAGCACGCCCGGCAGGTTTGTCGCGTCCCCGTCCGGCTCATACAACAGCGCCGGTATCCACATCCCCGGAACCGCCTCGTAGCGCAGCTTGCGGATGCGGTAGCCCTGCCCGTTCTCCAGATCTTCCAGATATTCTACCTTCACCGGGCCCTCCGTCCACGAAGCCGGCACGCCCTTCATCACGATCTCGTCCAGGAACTGTTGCCGCAACGCCGTAGCCTCGGCTTCCCACGCTTCCAGGGTGTCGGGGACCTCCAGGGGCGGCACGCGCGGATGAAGATACGCCTGAACCTCCACCAGCACCTCCGCGTCCGCCCGCACCGCGCGCTCCAGCAGCCCATCCACCGATTGCCCCCCGGCCAGCGGCGCCGCGCAAAGGGATACCGCGACAAGGACCCGGCCCGCAATCCCAAACGCACGCATATTCACTAAGGAAAACCTGCTCATGATGTCGGCTCCAATAATCCGGTCCCGGATAGACGGCATATACGCTACCCCGCGCCCGCTAGTATGAACAACCACCCCCTCCCGGGGCAATCCCAGGAGGGAAACAGGCATTCCGTCGGGGGGAAACAGACAGTCCTATCGGTACCACTATCCGTCATCCTCGTTTTATTGGGCAGTTCTGGTATTACCGCGCCTCGACAGTGGGGAAGTTAGAAAAGCCGCGGTTTTAGCAGTTCGCCGGAAACCCGTTATGATACAGGCTTTCAGCCCCGGCCGAAATCGTCGTCATTTTTCCTGGGCCTGCGGCCCAGGCTGATATGATCGGGCGCCTCCGGCGCAGAAGAAATGATATTCCGAAACTCGTATCACTTTAGCCGAACGAAGTACAGTGGCCAAACCAGAGCGACTCGCTGAATAAAGGCTACGTGCAACTAC